>JAJPEP010000050.1 GCA_021166845.1 Thiobacillus sp. | reverse complement strand
TTCGCCGGCAAGCGCCGCGACAGCGGCAACCGCGGTCTCTTCAAGCGCCGCAAGTTCTGTCGCTTCACCGCCGAGAAGGTGGTCGAGGTCGATTACAAGGACGTCGAGGTGCTGAAGGAATTCATCGCCGAAAACGGCCGCATCATCCCGGCGCGCATCACCGGCACCAAGGCGCACTACCAGCGTCAGCTGGGCACCGCGATCAAGCGTGCGCGCTTCCTGGCGCTGATGCCTTACACCGACCTGCATTGAGGAGATGACCATGCAAGTGATTCTGATCGACAAAGTCGGCAAATTGGGCGACCTGGGTGACGTGGTCAAAGTAAAGGACGGCTACGCCCGCAACTATCTGATTCCGACTGGCCGTGCGCGTCGCGCCACGCAAGCCAATATGGAAGCATTCGCCGCGCAGAAGGCCGAATTGGAGCGCGTTGCCGCCGAAAAACTGGCCGATGCCCAGCGCCGTGCCGAAAAGCTCGAAGGCACGAGCGTGACCATCAGCCAGAAAGCCGGCGTCGATGGCCGCCTGTTCGGTTCCATCACCAACGCCGATATTTCCGATGCGCTGAAAGCGCAAGGCCATGAAGTGGCCAAGTCGGAGATCCGTTTGCCCGAAGGTCCGTTCAAGACCCTTGGCGAATACCCGGTGGTGCTGGCGCTGCACGCCGACATTACCGCCAGCATCATGGTGGTGGTGACCGGCCAGCAGTAACGCCGCCGGGCAGGTCGAAAAAGGGGGGCTTTGGCCCCCCCCTTTTTTTTGGGTGCGCCAGGCATGGCGCGTAGCGCCGTGACTGGCGCTGTTTTCTCCGTCGTGGTGGCGGGGAGAATGACTGGGAGGTGGAAGTCCTCTACACACCCGGCAAGGGGAAGTGACATCGCGAGGTGTTGGGAAAGTTTGGACAGTTGTCCCGATAGGGAGCTGGCGACAAAGCAGTAGGGGCCGGAAGTCCCGAGGGCGGTCGCGGCGTCTATAGGCCAACGGGCGAATAGTCCTCGGGACGTAAGCTCACCCCGGAAACGGGTAGGCAGAAACCGCCGGATACGTGATCCGTACGTCCGGTGGTGTGAGAGGGGACGGGGGCGACCCCGTCCCCTACTCGATTGCCTTCAGGATATTCCCGGCTGTACCTGCTTTATCCACAGCCTTATCCCTTGGTGGGGGGGGGGCGGAAGACTAGAATCCGGCCATGGCCGCTATCCACTCGTTTACTCCGAATTCCGATCCCCAGTTGGCGCAAATGCGCCTGCCGCCGCATTCCCTGGAAGCCGAGCAGGCAGTGTTGGGCGGCTTGCTGCTCGACAACGGCGCATGGGATCGTATTGGCGATGTGGTGTCGGAAAGCGATTTCTATCGCCAGGATCATCGCCAGATCCTGCGCGCGATCGTGCGGCAGATTGCGGAAAACCGCCCGGCGGATGCGGTGACGGTGACCGAGGCGCTGCAATCGCTGGGCCAGTTGGAGAGCGTGGGCGGGCTTGCCTACATCGTCGCGCTGGCGAGCAACACGCCGTCGGCCGCCAACATCCGCCGCTATGCCGAAATCGTGCGCGAGCGTTCAGTGATGCGCCGTCTGGCCGAGGTGGCGACCGGGATTGCCGACACCGCTTATGCCCCGGCCGGGCGCAGCGCCTCGCAACTGCTCGACGAGGCCGAGGCCAAGGTGTTCGAGATTGCCGAATCCGGCAGCCGCGGCCAGGCGGGCTTCACTGAAATCAAGCCGCTTTTGAAAGAAGTGGTCGAGCGCATCGACGAGCTGTATCACCGCGACAACGATTCCGGCATCACCGGCGTGCCGACCGGATTTCACGACCTCGACCAGAAAACCTCGGGTTTCCAGCCGGGCGACCTGATCATCGTCGCCGGGCGCCCCTCAATGGGCAAGACCGCATTCTCGATCAACATCGGCGAGAACGTCGCGCTCGATACCGGCTTGCCGGTGGCGGTCTTTTCCATGGAAATGGGCGGCCAGCAGCTGGTAATGCGGATGATCGGGTCGGTCGGCAAGCTCGACCAGCATCGCCTGCGTACCGGCAAGCTGGGCGAGGACGACTGGCAGCGCCTCACCTACGCCCTCGGCAAGCTCAACGACGCCCCCGTCTTCATCGACGAAACACCGGGGCTCAATGTGCTGGAACTGCGCGCACGCGCCCGGCGCCTGCAGCGCCAGTGCGGCAAGCTGGGCCTGATCATCATTGACTACATCCAGCTGATGTCCGCCAGCAGCTCGGGCGAGAACCGCGCCACCGAAATCTCGGAAATCTCGCGCGCCCTCAAGGGCCTGGCGAAAGAACTGCACGTACCGGTAGTCGCGCTGTCGCAGCTGAACCGCAGCCTCGAGCAGCGCCCCAACAAGCGGCCGGTGATGTCCGACCTGCGCGAATCGGGCGCCATCGAACAGGATGCCGACGTCATCCTGTTCATCTATCGCGACGAGGTCTACAACCCCGACACCCAGGACAAGGGCACCGCCGAAATCATCATCAGCAAGCAGCGTAACGGCCCCATCGGCACGGTGCGGCTGGCTTTCGTCGGCGAATACACGCGCTTCGAAACACTGGCGCAGCCAGGCTCCTACTAATCCAGATGCGCCCAATTAAAGCGCGCATTTCCATTGATGCGATGGCGCACAACCTGCGCGTGGCGCGCCGTCACGCGGGTACGACATGCGTGTTTGCGGTGGTCAAGGCCAACGCCTATGGTCATGGACTGTCACGCGCGCTGCGCGCATTGGCGGCAGCGGACGGCTTCGCCGTGCTGACGCTGGAAGAGGCCGCCAACCTGCGCCTGATGGGCGTCGAGAAGCCGATCCTGCTGCTGGAAGGGATCTTTGGCGCGGATGAGATCGCCACCTGCGCCGAACTGGATCTGTGGCCGGTGCTGCATCATCCCGTGCATCTCGACTGGCTGCAGCAGCGGCCGCCTGCACGCCCCATTCAGGTCTTCCTCAAGTTCGACAGCGGCATGCACCGGCTGGGGTTTCCGCTCGCCGACCGCGCCGCCATCGTTGCGCGAGCGCGAAGCCTGCCCGGAGTGGCCGGCGTCACCTTGATGACCCACTTCGCCCAGGCAGACGAGGCCGCCGGCGTGGACTGGCAGTTGCGGCCGTTTCTGCGCGAGATCGCCGGCTATGGCCTGCCGTGGAGCAGCGCCAATTCGGCGGCGCTGTTGCGCTACCCGGATACCCTCGGCGCGTGGGTGCGACCGGGCCTGATGCTGTATGGCGCATCGCCGTTTGCCGACGTGTCTGCAGCCGAACTGGGACTGCGCCCGGCGATGACCCTGCAGTCGGAGATCATCAGCGTGCAGACCCTGCAAGCGGGCGAAGGGGTGGGCTACGGCCAGCTGTTTCGCGCAGAACGGGCGATGCGGATGGGGGTGGTGGCGTGCGGTTATGCGGACGGCTATCCGCGCCATGCGCTGACCGGCACCCCGGTGCTGGTCGGCGGTCGTGTCAGTCGCACCCTGGGACGGGTGTCGATGGACATGCTGTGTGTCGACTTGAGCGAGTGCGCCAGTGCCGGCGTCGGCACTCCGGTGGTGCTGTGGGGGGAGGGTCTGCCGGTGGATGCGGTGGCCGCGGCGGCCGGCACCGCTAGCTATGAACTGCTGTGCGCCCTGGCCGCGCGCGTCCCGGTGGAAGAGATCGCCTGAACGCGCGAACCACCTGCTTTAATGCCTCCAGCAGCCGGCCGGTTCGCCGGCAGCCCGGCGCCGGGCGCAGGCGCTCTTCACCTACTCGGGCAGGGCATAGGGCAGAGGCTTCAGGGTCAAGGCCGCGCCGTCGGGGGCTTTCAGGTGCAGGGTCTGCGTATTCGCGCTTTCGACCTGGGCGACGGCCAGCACATCGAAGCCGCCGTCCGGCGCCGGCGCCGCGTTGACCACGGTTCCGGTGGCCTGGCCGACCATGTCGGCACTGTATAAAGGGTCGCCCGGCGCGGCTTCGGCATCCACATGCGCCAAAAACATGCGGCGCTTGAGCTTGCCCAGATACTGGCTGCGCGCGACGATTTCCTGGCCCGGGTAGCAGCCCTTCTGGAAGCTGACCCCGCCGATGACTTCGAGGTTGACCATCTGCGGCACGAACAGCTCCTGGGTGGCGGCGACGATCATCGGAATGCCGGCGTTGAGTCGCAGCCAGTCCCATACGGGCGCCCCGACCGGGGTGGCCGACTGGCGCAAGGCCTGCCACACGGCGGCGGCACGCCCGGGCGCGATCGACAGCACGAACTTGTCGTCGCCCAGGCGGATCACCTGGCCGGCCACGCCGGCGACCGAGTGCATCGCGGCTTCCGGCACGGCGCCCATCGCGGCGGTCACCGCCGCCAGCGCCTGCCTGCCGGCGACGACAAGCCGCACGTTTTCGTCGCTGGCATCGCGCGCCCGCACCTTGGCGCGCAGGACGAACATGGACAGGCGCTTCAGCACGCCGGGAAGAATGTCGCCCGAAAGCTGCAGGCAATAATCCTCGCCCTGCCGCCACGCCAGGAAATTGCCGAGCAGGCGCCCCTTGGGGTTGCAATAGCCGCTCCACTGCGCGCTGTCGGCGTGCAGCGCGCGCACGTCGTTGCTGAGTTGGCCCTGCAGGAAAGCGGTGGTGTCCTCGCCGCGCAGCGCGATGACGCCGAGTTGCGACAGATCCGCCACAATGGTGCCGTCCATGGCGGCCGCGCGTTCGGCGGCGGGGTCGCCATAATGCAGCACGCTGTCGGCTTCGATGGCTGCGCCTTGGGATTGCAGAAAGGTTTTCCAGGAATCGATCACGATGCGTTCCAGTTAAGGGGAATGGAATGAAGGCCAAAAGTGTACACGCTGATGCGCGAGATTGAGCTCAAACCCTCACGCCGACTGGGGCTGTTGCTGGCGGGCATGCTGCTGCTGGCGCTGGCCGCCCTCTATCTCGCGGCGCTGCCGGGCAGTCTGCAGCTGCCGCTGGGCATGATGGTAACGGGTCTGGGCGTGTGGGGTTGGCGGCGGGCGCGCCCGCCGGCCAGCCTGCGTATTGCGGCGGACGGCCGCTTGCAATGCCTGGATGACGCGGCTGAATGGCGCGAAGCCGAAATATTGGGCGACACTTTTGTTTCGACCGCCTTGATCGTGCTGCGCTACCGGACGGTCGGCGAACCGGTGCGGATCCTGACGCTGCTGCCCGACAGCGCGGCTGCCGACGACCTGCGCCGCCTCAGGGTGTCGCTTCGCTGGACACGCCGCATACGCTCGGACACAGCGTCCCGGGGCGCGGGTTGAGCACCGTGTTGCCGGCGATCGGCAGCGTCTCCGGGTAGTCGCGGCTGTAGTGCAGGCCGCGGCTTTCCTGCCGCAACTGGGCCGAGCGGATGATGAGGTCGGCGCTTTGCACCAGGTTGCGCAGCTCGATCAGGTCGTTGCTGACGCGGAAGTTGCGGTAGAACTCGTCGATTTCGTCGCGCAGCAGGCGGATGCGGTGCGCCGCGCGCGTCAGCCGCTTGTTGGTGCGCACGATGCCGACGTAGTCCCACATGAAGCGGCGCAGCTCGTCCCAGTTGTGTGAGATCACCACTTCCTCGTCGGGATCGGTGACGCGCGAGGCGTCCCACGGCGGCAGATCGAGCGCCGGGGCGGGCGGGGTGGCAAGGATGTCGCGCGCGGCGGCATGGCCGAACACCAGGCATTCGAGCAGCGAGTTCGACGCCAGCCGGTTGGCGCCGTGCAGGCCGGTGAACGTGACTTCGCCGACCGCATGCAGGTTGCACAGGTCGGTGCGCGCGTCCATGTCGGTGACCACGCCGCCGCAGGTATAGTGCGCGGCCGGCACCACCGGGATCGGTTGACGCGTGATGTCGATGCCGAGTTCCAGGCAGCGGCGGTGGATGGTCGGAAAATGTTCGCGCACGAAGTCGGCCGGCATGTGGCTGATGTCGAGATAGACGCAGTCGATGCCGCGTTTCTTCATCTCGAAATCGATCGCGCGCGCCACCACGTCACGCGGGGCGAGTTCGGCGCGTTCGTCGTGAAACTGCATGAAGCGGCTGCCGTCGGGCAGCAGCAGCCGTCCGCCCTCGCCGCGCACCGCCTCGCTGATGAGGAAGGACTTGGCGTGCGGGTGGTACAGGCAGGTCGGGTGGAACTGTACGAATTCCAGGTTGGCCACCCGGCAGCCGGCGCGCCACGCCATGGCGATGCCGTCGCCGGTCGCCGTGTCGGGATTGGACGTATAGAGATAGACCTTGCCGGCGCCGCCGGTGGCCAGCACGGTATGGCCTGCGGCGAAGGTCTCGACCTCCCCGCTGTCCTTGTTCAGCGCATAGGCGCCGTGGATCTGCCGTTCCTCGCCGCCGGCGCGCTTGCCGGTGATGAGGTCGATGGCGACGTGCTGCTCGAAGGTCTCGATATTGGGGTGGGCGCGCACGCGGTCGAGCAGGCTGGTCTGCACCGCGTGGCCGGTGGCATCGGCCGCATGCACCACGCGGCGCCTGGAATGGCCGCCCTCGCGCGCCAGATGCAGGCCGCCGGGCGCCAGCGGATCGGGCGTGAAGGCGACGCCGTTGGCGGTCAGCCAGCCGATCATTTCGCGCGCCTGGCTGGCCACCATGCGCGTGACCGCTTCGTCGCACAGGCCGGCGCCGGCGGCCAGGGTGTCGCGCACATGGGCCTCCACCGAGTCGCCGTTGTCGACCGCCGCCGCAATCCCGCCTTGCGCCCAGTCGCTGGCGCCGTCGATCATCTGGCGCTTGGTGACAATGGCGACGCGGCGCTGGTCGGCAAGCCTGAGCGCGGTGGTCAGCGCGGCGAGGCCGCTGCCGAGGATGAGGACGTCGTGTCTATGCATGAGTCGGGCGATGATAGCAGGCTTGGGCCTGGCCAGAATCCCCCCGCCGCATCGAAGCTGGCGGGGTGAACTTTTTGGCCGGGGCATCCTCTCATCTTTCGGAAGCTGCGGTCACGTATACTTTCAGCATAAACATAAAGCAGCAGGGAGATATGTCAGACCGCGAACTGGATCAGGTGTTGGTTGAACGTGCTCAGGAGGGCGACAAGCGCGCATTCGAGCTGCTGGTGATCAAGTATCACCGCAAGGTCGGGCGGCTGTTGTCGCGCATGGTGCGGGACGCGGCAGAGGTGGAAGATATTACGCAGGAAGCTTTTATCAAGGCCTATCGCGCGTTGCCGGGATTTCGCGGCGAAAGCGCGTTTTACACCTGGCTGTACCGCATCGCCGTCAACACCGCCAAGAATTACCTGGTGGCGCACAAACGCCAGCCGGTATCGAGCGATGTGCAGGCGGAAGATGCCGAGAATTATGAGGAAGGCGACCTGTTGCGCGACATCGCGACGCCGGAAGCGGAACTTCATACCAAGCAGATCGCCCAAGCAGTGAATGAGGCCGTCGATGCGTTGCCCGAGGAATTGCGGACGGCCATCACGCTGCGTGAAATCGAAGGCATGAGCTACGAGGACATTGCGCAGATGATGGAATGTCCGATTGGCACCGTGCGTTCGCGAATATTCCGTGCGCGTGAGGCGATTGCCGAAAAGATACGCCCGATGCTGGGCACCCGTCAGGATAAAAGGTGGTAACCATGTCAGCACTTCGCAAACCCGACACCCCTCCCCAGACAGAGCCGGCCGACGACCGGTTGATGCTGCTGTCCGCCGCGCTCGACGGTGAAACGGCACGCGCCGAAACCGAGGCCTGCATCACGGCGATGAAACATGATGAAGCCTTGCGGCGGAAGTGGTCCGAATACCACGTGGTCGGCGACCTGATGCGTGGCATGGCGCCGGTACAGGACGATTTCATGGCACGCTTCTCGGAACAGCTGGCAGCCGAACCTACCGTGCTGGCGCCGCGCCGTAGCGTGTGGCCGCAGCGGCTGGCGGTGGCATCGTTCGCTTCGGTTGCGGTATGGGGCGTGATTGCACTGACCGGCCTTCTGTCGGATGCCCCTGCCACCGCACCGATGGTGGTGGCGCCGGGCTTCCAGCAGGCCGGACTGGCTTCGGAGCCGCGTGACGACGACCGCTTCGCTTCCTATCTGGTGGCGCATCAGGAATTTGCCCCGATGGCAGTGGCTTCGCCCTACCAGCGCGTGATGGCGGTTGCGGTGGAGCCGCGTTGATGCGGGCGGGCGTTGTGTGGCGGCAAGACTGGCTGGCGGTGGGGTTTGCCGCACTGATGCTGCTGTCCGGCACGGCGCGCGCCGACGCCGCGCTCGATTGGCTCAACCGCGCCGCTGCCGCCGCCAAGCAGCAGAACTACAGCGGCGTCTATGTGTATCATCACGGCGAACACGTTGAAGTGCTGCGTGTGCTGCATCGCACCGATGCCGCCGGCGAACTGGAAAAGGTCGAGGTGCTGGACGGCACGCCGCGCAAGTTCCTGCGCGTCAACAACGATGTCTATTGCCACCTGCCGGACGGCAAGAGTGTGCGGCTTGAGCGCAATGCCCCGCGCCGGTTCTTCCCCGCCTTGCTGCCTGCCCAGCCGGCCGACTTGCTCGAATATTACGAGGCGAAGCTCGGCGGCGCCGAGCGGGTGGCGGGGCGGCCCTGTCAGGTGGTGATGCTGGAGCCGCGCGACGGCTATCGCTACAGCTACAATTTGTGGCTGGATAAACAAACCGGACTGCCGCTCAAGTCGCGCGTCGTCAACGGCAGCGGCGTCGTGGTGTCGATGTTCGTGTTCTCCGAAATCCAGATTGGCAAGGCGCCCGATGCCGGGTCGTTTCGCAACGATCTGGCGGGCAAACGCGTCCAGCAAGCCAGTCTCGACAAACCGGCCGAGGTGGCCTGGGACGTAACCCCGCCGCCGGGATTCGAGCGGGTGCAGGAGGCAGTGCGCGCATTGCCGGGCAAGCCGGCGCCTGTCACCCATCTGGTGTTTTCAGACGGGCTCTCCGTGCTGTCGATGTTCGTGGAACGCGTCGATCCCCGGGTACAAAACCTGCGCGGCCTGTCGGCTGAAGGCGTGATCGGCATCTATGCGCGTGAGGTCGACGGCCACACCGTGACTACCCTGGGCGAAGTGCCGAACATGGCACTGATCGAAACAGGCAACTCGGTAAAGCGGAAGTAAGCATCGCCATGCTGGAGCAAACCGCCGAAGTCGTCAAAACCGCAGCGGACGGCATCTGGGTGCAGGCGGTCGAGCCGTCCGGCTGCGGGACTTGCGGCGGGCAGGGCTGTGCATCGCGCCGCATCGCCGAGATGTTCCAGCGCAAACCCCGGCATTTTCTGGTCGACTGCGACTTGTCGCTGGCGCCAGGCGATCGCGTTGTCGTCGGCATCGCCCGCGGCAGCGTGCTCAGGAGCGCATTGTGCGCCTATGGACTGCCGTTGGGGCTGATGCTGGCGGGCGCGTTGCTGGCACAGGCCGTGCGGCCAGGCGATGGCCCCGCAGTGGTTGGCATGCTGCTCGGGGGCCTGGCAGGCTGGCTGGTCGCGCGCGGCGGTCGTGCGGCGCGCCCGGTCGTGCTCAGGCGTGAAGACGTCAAGATGTTTCACATGAGGAAAGGAGAACCGCGATGAGAGTGGCATTGGCCGCGACAGCACTGGTGTTTACCTTGTCTGCGCCAGCGTTGGCAAAAGAAGCGATGGATGTGGCCGATCTGGTCGAAACCCACGGCCCGGCGGTGGTCAACATCAGCACCACCAGGCTGGTGAAGCGTGGCGCCGAGGGCTTCCCCTTCGCTATTCCCGGCGATGAGGACATGCCGGAATTCTTCCGCCGTTTCTTCCCGCCTGGCGGGCACGAACGCGGGCCGATGCAGGAAATCCCCGCGCGCGGCGCCGGCTCCGGCTTCATCGTCAGCAACGACGGCTACATCCTGACCAATGCCCATGTGGTGCGGGGCGCCGACGAAGTCGAGGTCAAGCTCATCGACAAGCGCAAATTCAGCGCAAGGGTGATCGGCTCTGACAGCCGCACCGATGTTGCGGTCATCAAGATCACCGCCAGCAACCTGCCGGCGGTCAAACTGGGCGACCCCGCGAGGCTGCGGGTGGGTGAGGCCGTGGCGGCCATCGGTTCGCCGTTCGGCTTCGAGAATTCGGTCACCGCCGGCATCGTCTCCGCCAAGGGACGTTCGCTGCCCTCGGAAAGCTATGTCCCTTACATCCAGACTGACGTGCCGATCAATCCGGGCAACTCGGGCGGGCCGCTGTTCAACATGAAGGGCGAAGTGGTCGGCATCAACTCGCAGATATACAGCCGCAGCGGCGGATATCAGGGGGTGTCGTTCGCGATTCCGATCGATGTGGCGATGGAGGTTGCCGAGCAGCTGAAAAGCAGCGGCAAGGTCTCGCGCGGCTGGCTGGGTGTGGTGGTGCAGGAAGTGACGGCCGATCTCGCCGAGTCCTTCGGCATGGATCGCCCGCGCGGCGCGCTGATCGCACAGGTGCAGGCGGATAGCCCTGCGGCCAGGGCCGGCTTGCAGGCGGCCGATGTGATCCTCATGTTCGGCGGCAGGCCGGTGGAGAATTCGGGCGATCTGCCGCGCATGGTCGGCATGGCCAAGCCGGGAACGAAAATTCCGCTGCAGGTGTGGCGCCGCGGCAAGGCGCAGGAACTGGCGGTGACGCTGGGCGAATTGCCGGGCGAGGAGCCGCCCGCCGGCAAGAACGGCAAGATCTATTCGCGGGGCGGCCTGGCCCTGTCCGAACTGACGGCCGACCAGCGGCGCGAGCTCGGGATCGACCATGGCTTGCTGGTGGAGGAAGTGACCGGCGACGCCGCGCGCGCGGGCATCCGCGTCGGCGACGTGATCCTCGCGGTGAACAACGGCAAGGTGCCCACGGTCGAAGCCTTCCGCAAGGCGATCGCCGCCGTTCCCAAGGGCAAGAGCGCGGCGCTCCTGGTGCGGCGCGGTGAAGGCTCGCTCTACATTCCACTGAAGATATCGGGTGAGTAAGACGCTCACTTTGTACCCGCAAGGGGCCGGCCGTGACGGTCCCCGCATGGGGGAGGCCGAGGTTGTCCCCCGCAAGGAGGAGGCCGTGGTTGTAAAGCCGATAAATCGGCAACAACCACGCACTAAAGCCGATGAGTCGGCAACAACCTCGCGCTAAAGACGCTAAAGCGTCAATACTCACGCTCTACACGCGGGCGGGCTGCCCGCTGTGCGAGGAGATGGCGGCAGAAGTCGGCGTGCTGATCGCGGGAACCGGCCACCGCCTGGCGCCCGTGGATGTGGATGCCGATCCCGTGCTCAAAACGCGCTACGGTTGGGATGTGCCGCTGCTGTTCGACGGCGATGTCGAGATTTGCCGTCATGAGCTTAATCTGCATGCGCTTCAGGAATGGCTGCGCCGACGGCCCTGAAATCCGTTAAAATTCTGGGTGTTATCGCATCCCTAGCCGGGCACGGAAACGTGCCCGTTTTGCTGTGTCCCAGAGTCTGATCCGCAATTTCTCCATCATCGCCCACATCGACCACGGCAAGTCCACGCTGGCCGACCGTCTCATCCAGTTTTGCGGCGGCCTGTCCGACCGCGAAATGGAGGCGCAGGTGCTAGATTCCATGGACCTGGAAAAGGAGCGCGGCATCACCATCAAGGCGCAGACCGCCGCGCTCAGCTACAAGGCGCAGGACGGCAAGGTCTACCGCCTGAACCTGATCGACACCCCCGGCCACGTCGATTTTTCCTACGAAGTGTCGCGTTCCCTGTCCGCGTGCGAGGGCGCGCTGCTGGTGGTCGACGCCTCGCAGGGGGTGGAAGCGCAGACGGTGGCCAACTGCTACACCGCGATCGACCTCGGCGTCGAGGTGATCCCGGTGCTGAACAAGATCGACCTGCCTGCCGCCGACCCGGACCGGGTGGCGGAAGAGATCGAGGACATCGTCGGGCTGGACGCGAGCGAGGCGGTGCGCGCTTCGGCCAAGACCGGGATCGGTATTGCCGAGATTCTTGAAGTGGTGGTGAAGCAGGTGCCGCCGCCGCGCGGCAATGTTGACGCGCCGCTGAAGGCGCTGATCATCGACTCGTGGTTCGACAACTATGTCGGGGTGGTGATGCTGGTGCGGGTGGTCGACGGCGTGCTGCGTCCCAAGGACAAGATCCGTTTCATGGCGTCCGGCGCGCAGCACCTGACCGAGCACGTCGGCGTGTTCACGCCGAAATCGGTCGACCGGCCCAGCCTGTCGGCAGGCGAGGTCGGCTTCGTGATCGCGGGCATCAAGGAGCTCAAATCGGCCCAGGTGGGCGACACCATTACCCTGCTTGACCGGCCCGCGGCCGAGGCGCTGCCCGGCTTCAAGAAGGTGCAGTCGCAGGTCTTCGCCGGCCTGTATCCGATCGAGTCGCACGACTTCGAGGCGCTGCGCGACGCGCTGACCAAGCTGCAGCTGAACGACGCGGCGCTGCAGTTCGAGCCCGAAGTCTCGCAGGCGCTTGGCTTCGGCTTCCGCTGCGGTTTTCTCGGTCTCTTGCACATGGACATCGTGCAGGAGCGGCTGGAGCGCGAATACAACATGGACCTCATCACCACCGCGCCGACGGTGGTGTATGAGGTGCTGATGAAGGACGGCGCCACGATCAACGTCGAGAATCCATCCAAGCTGCCCGAGTTGTCGAAGATCGAGGAAATCCGCGAGCCCATCATCACCGCGACGATTTTCGTACCGGAAGAATACGTCGGCAACGTCATCACCCTGTGCAACCAGAAGCGCGGCATGCAGCTCGACATGCAGTACCACGGCCGGCAGGTGATGCTGCGCTATGACCTGCCGATGAACGAAGTGGTGATGGACTTCTTCGACAAGCTGAAGTCGACCAGCCGCGGCTACGCCTCGCTCGACTACGAATTCAAGGAATACCGGCCGGGCGATCTGGTCAAACTCGACATCCTGGTCAACAACGAGAAGGTCGACGCGTTGTCCCTGATCGTGCATCGCGCCACCAGCGTGTATCGCGGGCGCGAGCTCGCCTCCAGGATGCGCGAGCTGATCCCGCGCCAGATGTTCGACGTCGCGGTGCAGGCGGCGATCGGCGCCAACATCATCGCGCGCGAGAACGTCAAGGCGCTGCGCAAGAACGTGCTCGCCAAGTGCTATGGCGGCGACATCTCTCGCAAAAAGAAGCTGCTGGAAAAACAGAAAGCCGGCAAACGCCGCATGAAGCAGGTCGGCAACGTCGAAATCCCGCAGGAAGCCTTTCTTGCGATCCTTCAGGTCTCGGACAAGTAAACATGAACTTCGCGCTCATCCTTTTCATCGCGCTCGTCATCACCGGCGGCATCTGGCTGCTCGACGCGCTGCTGCTCAAGCGCGGCCGCGACCGGGGCGCCCGCGAACCGCTGCTGGTCGAATACGCCAAGAGCTTTTTCCCGGTGATCCTGGTGGTGTTCGCGCTGCGCTCGTTCCTGGTCGAGCCATTCAAGATTCCGTCCGGCTCGATGATGCCGACGCTGCTGATCGGCGACTTCATCCTGGTCAACAAATACACCTACGGCATCCGCCTGCCGGTGCTCAACAAGAAAGTGGTGCAACTCAACAATCCCGGGCGCGGCGACGTCATGGTGTTCCGTTATCCGGCCGACCCCGGCCTCGATTACATCAAGCGCGTGATCGGTGTGCCGGGCGACGTGGTCGAATACCGCGACAAGCGGCTCAGCATCAACGGCCAGCCGGTGCGTACGGTCAACACCGGCACCTACAGCTACGTCGGCAACGGCCTCAGCTACATTACCGCCATGGTGTACCAGGAGCATCTCAACGACGTTGGCCACACCATGATGACCGAGCCGGGCAAGCCCGCGGTCTATCCGCCGCAGGTGGTCGACTTCCCCTATCGCGAAAACTGCTCCTACAATGCCGAAGGCGAGGGCTTCGTCTGCAAGGTTCCGGAAGGGCAGTATTTCATGATGGGCGACAACCGCGACGCCAGCAACGACAGCCGTTACTGGGGCTTCGTCCCGGACAGGAACATCGTCGGCAAGGCCTTTTTCATCTGGATGAATTTCGACGACTTTAGCCGCATCGGCACTACCCTTAAATAAGGAGACACCATGACCCGCACACACCCTCTGCAATCCCGGCAACGCGGTCTGAGCATGATCGGATTCCTGTTCGTCGCCGCCGTGCTGGTCTTTGTGGCCATGCTGGCAATGAAGCTGGTACCGGCCTACATCGAGTTTTTCTCGGTGAAGAAAATTTTCGCCACGATGGGGCAGGAATCCGACTTCAGGTCGAAAAGCAATGCCGAGCTCCGCAGTGATTTCGCCAGACGCGCCAGCGTCGGCTATGTCACGGTGGTCAAGCCGGAACATCTCACGATAGACCGTCGCGGTGGCGTGCCGGTCGTGTCCGCCGATTACGAATTCCGCACCAAGCTCGTCGGCAATGCCAGCCTGGTGGTCGACTTCAGCGCCAGCACCAACCCCAACGCCGCGCCCGCCCGGATTGAATAACGCCTTGCTGAACCAGCGCCTGCAGCAGGCGCTGGGTTATACCTTCATCCGCGCCGACCTGCTGATCCAGGCGCTGACGCACCGCAGCTACGGCGCGGTCAACAACGAGCGGCTCGAGTTTCTCGGCGACTCGGTGCTGAACTGCTCGGTCGCCCGCGCGCTCTACGACGCGTTTCCCGATTTGCCGGAAGGCAGTCTTTCGCGCCTGCGCGCCAACCTGGTGCGGCAGGAAACGCTGGCCGATATTGCCGTTTCCCTGAGACTGGGGGATGTCCTGCGCCTCGGGGAAGGCGAACTCAAGAGCGGCGGCTTTCGCCGCCCCTCGATTCTGGCCGATGCGCTGGAATCGCTGTTCGGCGCGATTTTTCTGGATGCCGGGTTCGACCAGGCGCAATGCGTCGTGCGCGGCCTGTTCGATCCGCTGGTGGCGAAAATCGATCCCAAGGCTTCGGGCAAGGATGCCAAGACCCAACTGCAGGAAATGCTGCAATCGCGCCGGCTGCCGCTGCCGGATTATCAACTGGTCGCGACTCAAGGCGAGGCGCACGACCAGAGTTTCATCGTCGAGTGCGTACTGGCCAAGCCTGCGCTCAGCACGCGCGGCGTCGGCAAGAGCCGCCGCGCCGCCGAACAGGAGGCCGCACGCCAGGCGTGCGATGCGTTGCAAAAATGAGTGAATTCAAGTGCGGCCGCATCGCCATCGTCGGGCGCCCCAACGTCGGCAAGTCGACCCTGCTCAACCGCCTCGTCGGGCAAAAAGTCAGCATCACCTCGCGTAAGGCGCAAACCACGCGCCATCGCGTGATGGGCATCCACACCACCGGCGAAGCGCAGTTCGTGTTCGTCGATACCCCGGGGTTCCAGACGCGTCACAGCAGCACCATGAATCGCGCGATGAACAAGCGGGTGCGCGAAACCTTGTCGGACACCGACGTGGTGATGATGCTGGTCGAAGCCGGGCGGCTGACACGGGAGGACCGCCAAGTGATGGAGCTGCTGCCCAAGGATCGCCCGCTGATCCTGGCGGTTAACAAGATCGACTACGCCAGGGATCGTGCCGCGCTGATGGCTTATCTGCAGGAAGTCGCCGCCGCGCATGCCTTCACCGAGATCGTGCCGGTATCGGCCAAGCAAGGCAGCAATCTCGACGAGTTGCTGAAAACCCTGCAGGCCCACCTGCCGGAAAACCCGCCGCTATTCGACGAGGACGACGTCACCGACCAGACCGAACGCCAGCTGGCCGCCGAACTCATCCGCGAAAAGGTGTTCCGCCTGTGCGGCGAGGAAATTCCTTATGCGGTGGCGGTGACCATCGACAAGTTCGAGGAGGAAGGCAATCTGCGCCGCATTTTCGCCACCATCCTGGTCGACCGCGACGGCCACAAGGCCATCGTCATCGGCAAGGGCGGCGAAAAGCTCAAGACCATCTCCACCCAGGCGCGGCTCGACATGGAGCGCGCGTTCGACAGCAAGGTGTATCTGGAGGTCTGGGTGAAAGTGAAGGGCGGCTGGGCCGACGACGTGCGGATGCTGAAATCGCTCGGGATCGATTGATGGTTTTTTGCGCACAGGGCGCAAAGGAACGCGAAGTTGAGTGACCGGAGTCGCGTCGCGCGCGCAACGTTCCCGTTCGGCTTTCGGATCGTCTTCGCGCCTCTACGCGGCTAGCGGCTTACTTGCATGTCCACCGACGCCCGCATCAACAACGAGCCAGGCTTCATCCTCCACACCTATCCCTTCAAGGAAACCAGCGTGGTGGCGGAAGCGTTCACCCGCAGCCACGGACGGGTGGCGCTGATCGCGCGCGGCGCGCGCCGCCCGGCATCCATGCTGCGCGGGCTGATGCAACCCTTCACCCCGCTGCTGCTGTCGTGGTTCGGCAAATCCGAGCTGAAAACCCTGCATGCGGCGGAATGGCAGGGTGGGCTGCTGGCGCCGCAGGGACGCGCGCTGATGTGCGGGTTCTATCTCAACGAACTGCTGTTGCGCTTGCTGGCGCGCGGCGATGCGCACGAACGGCTGTACGACCGCTATGTCGATACCCTCGGCCAGCTGGCGGGCGAGTGCGGCACCGCGGATTACGAGCGCGCCACTTATTTTGAGCAGATATTGCGCCGCTTCGAGAAGAACCTGCTCTCCGAGATCGGCTACGGCGCCACTTTCGATCTCGAAGCCGAGAGCAGGGCGCCGATCGACCCCGCTGGCCGTTACGTGTTCCAGCCTGAGCGCGGCGCGCTGCGTGCGGGCGGGCAGCCGGGTTGCCCGGTATCCGGACAGACGCTGATCGACCTGGCTGCCGACCGTTTCGAGCGCCCGGCCACACTGGTCGAAGCCAAGACCCTGATGCGCACGCTGATCAACCATACCCTGGGCGCCAAGCCGCTTTATACTCGCCAGCTATTGCGCGAACTCACCGACCTTACTCCATGAGCATCTACCTCGGCGTCAACATCGACCACATCGCCACCCTGCGCCAGGCGCGCAAGACCCGCTACCCCAGCCCGGTCGAGGCCGCGCTTGCGGCGGAGACCGCCGGCGCCGATTCGATCACCCTGCACCTGAGGGAGGATCGCCGCCACATCCAGGACGCCGATGTGGCGATCCTGCGCCAGGTGCTGAAGACCAAGATGAACCTCGAAATGGCGGTGACCGAGGAAATGCTCGGCATCGCCTGCGCCACCCGGCCGCAGGACGTCTGCCTGGTTCCGGAAAAGCGCGAGGAGCTGACCACCGAGGGGGGACTCGACGTCGCTTCCCAGCTGCCCAAAATACAGGCGGCCTGCGCACGCCTGGCGCAGGCGGGCATCCGGGTGTCGCTGTTCATCGATGCCGATTTTGCGCAGATCGATGCCGCCCATGCGGCAGCCGCGCCGGTAGTCGAAATCCACACCGGGCAGTACGCGGATGCGTCGACCGATGCCGCCCGCGTCGCCGAATTCGAGCGCATCCGCATGGCCGTGGCCTACGCCCGGAGTCTGGGGCTGACGGTGAACGCCGGCCACGGCCTGACCTATCACAATGTGCAGCCGATCGCGGCGCTGCCGGGCATTCACGAGCTCAACATCGGCCATGCGATCGTCGCGCAAGCCTTGTTCACGGGCTGGCAGGCGGCGGTAGCGGAGATGAAGCGGCTGATGGCGGACGCCGCTGCCCGCGGCACGCTGCCGAATCGTTGATCCGCTTGAGATAGGCGATGAGGTCGGCGCGCTCCTGGCGATCCGCGATGCCGGCATAGCCCATCGCGGTCCCCGGCACGGTCTTGAGCGGATTCGCCAGAAAGCGATCGAGCGTCCGCGCATCCCACACCAGATTCGAGCGGCGCATCGCATCCGAATACGCGAAGCCTTGCTCGCTGCCGGCGCGGCGGCCGAACAGCCCGCAATGCCGGGGACCGGTACGGTCATAGGCGAAGGCATGGCAAGCGAGGCAGCGCGCGTAGACCGCCTCGCCCCGCACGGGGTCGCCGTGCGCGAGCGCGGCGGCCGGCGCTGCATTCGCGAGGAGGGCATGCACGGCACCGGCGAGCAGGATTGCCGCCCCGGACTTTTTCACGACATGAAGGCGGATGGCACCGGGGTCTCGCCCAATGCATTGCGCAGGATGGCCCAGTGCATCGCTTCGTCTCCGAGAATGCTGGCGGCAGCCTTGGCCAGTTCGCGGTTGCCGAATACCGGCACGGCGCCGAGATACGCGCTCACCGCGCCTCTTTCGAGCATCGCGGCGAAGCGCAATACGTCGGCCTGGCTTTTCAGGGTGTCGACCGGGAAGGTGTATTTCTCTTTCGCTGCCACCGGCTGCCCGCCCAGCTTGACGATGGTTTTCGCCAGCACGTCGGCATGCTCCCTGTGATGCCCCTGAAACGTCAGCGCAAGATCGAGCGCCGGTTTTTGCAGCAGCCCGCTCTCCGCACCCAGCTGGTAGGCAGCGATCGCCTCGAGTTCGGCGCCCAGCGCCGTGTTCAGGATGCGCGCGTCGGAGGGGCCGGACTGGCCGCCTTTGGCGAGCGCATCGCGCCCGGCGAGCAAGGCAACGGCCGCACCCGACAGAAGCAGGCCCGAGTGGCCGAGAAAGGAGCGACGCGTCCCGTCGTCCGGATTTGCCGGAATGGATAGGTGCGTCGTGTCCTGCTTTTGAATGAATGAAAACATGGCGGTCTCCTGACAGGGAAGGTGCTGCGGTGGAACCTGGCGACAGCTGGCCAGGCAGGATCAGGCGTCGTCCGCCCGGCGGGTATTCAGCTTCGCCAGAACCCCCGCGACAATGCGGTCGCAACGGTCGCCGGCGAAGGAGAATGCGTCCGCGAGGCTGAAATCGATTTCGCGCGCCAGTGCCTCGCGCAGCAGGCCCCTGGCGCGAAAGTAGCGGGTGCGTACCGTTTCCGGCGGAATGCCGAGGCAGGCGGCCGTTTCGTCGACGGACATTTCTTCCAGCGCGCGCAGCACGAAGACGGTGCGAAAGGCGTCCGGCAGCCGATTGATCTTGTCCTCGACCAGGCGGCGCGTTTCCAAGCGCATCAGGGCATGCTCGGGTTGTTCGGGTGAACGCTCGCCCATATTCGCCTCAGACAGTCTGTCGTCCTGCTCCGCATCGCCATGCAGGTCGATCACCTCGGCCTGCCGGTGGCGCTTGCGCAAGCGTGCGATTGCCGCGTTGACGACGATGCGCACCAGCCAGGTGGACAAGCTGGCATTGCCGTGGAACTGGGCCATCGCGCGATAGGCAAGAAGATAGGCCTCCTGCACGGCGTCTTCGGCCTCGGCGTCGTCATTCAGGATGCTGCGCGCGGTCCGGTAAAGCGTTTGATTGTGGCGCCGCATCAGGCGCTGGAGCATGGATAGGTCGCCCTCCGCGATCCGTTGCGCAAGCTCGGCGTCGGTCAAGGGTTGCTCGGCGGTTTTTTCCTGGGGGCGGTGCATCGCGCTCTCCGTCTGCTTCGGGCTCTTGTCACATTAGATGACGGCGAAGCTTTCCGCGTTCCCGGCACCGGAGGGCGAGAACGCATTGCGGTGCGCAGACCGTGGAGAGGGCGGCGGCGTCGGGAGCGCTCCCGGCCCGCTAGCGCAGGACTTTCTTCTTCAGCTTGAGGCGGACGTAAAGCAGCACGATCACGGCCACTGCGCCGAGGGTGAACAGCGTGATGAGGTGGAGATTGTTACGGATCGCCTCCTCGTTGTGGCCGAGCGTGTACCCCAGCACGGCGAGGATGGTGACCCAGATGCCGGCGCCGAGGCTGGTGTAGAAGCTGAACACGGCGAGGTTCATGCGCGCGAGGCCCGCCGGCAGCGAAATGTACTGGCGCACCGCCGGAATCAGACGGCCGGTGAAGGTGGAGATGTGGCCGTGGCGCGCGAAGAAGTCTTCCATGCGCTGCAGCGAGTGCTCCTTGAACAGGATGTACTTGCCGTAGCGCAGCAGGAAGGGGCGCCCCAGCTTCATCGCCAGCCAGTAGTTGAACAGCGCGCCGGCGAGGCTGCCGCCGATGCCGGCGAGGATGGCCAGTAGAAGATTCATTTCGCCCTTGTAGGCGAGATAGCCGGCGGGAATCATCACCACTTCGCTGGGGAAGGGGAAGAAACTCGATTCCAGCGCCATCATCAGAAAGATGCCGGTATAGCCCCAGGCGCCGACGGTGGCGACGATGGTCTGGATGATGTCGTTGAGCATGATGGGATGCAGGTTCAAGTTGCAAGACTCAAGAGGCAAGGGAGAAGCGCGCCTCCTTGCATCCTGGATCTTGTGTCTTGCATCTCAAACAACCGC
>JAJPEP010000013.1 GCA_021166845.1 Thiobacillus sp. | reverse complement strand
CGAGGCGCGCCAGTTCGACGCGCGCGAATACCGCATCGTCGCCTCGCAGAGCGTGATCGACCTGTTCCTCGACGAGGAATCCGGCAGTCTTGCCCAGCTCATCGATTTCATCGGCAAGCCGGTGTCGATGCAGGTCGAGACTACCTACCCGCAGGAGCAGTACGACATTATTTTGTTGTGAGGGGTCAGGGGTCAGGGGTCAGGGGTCAGGGGTCAGGGGTCAGGGGTCAGGGGTCAGGGGTCAGGGGTCAGGGGTCAGGGGTCAGGGCGGAGAGGGGAGAGGAGTTTTGAACCGTGATTCTCACAATCGGCCCCCCACCTACTGGCAAACCGCCTGCGCCGAACTCGCCGCCGCCGATCCGGTGATGGCCGCGCTCATCGCGCGCTATCCCGATTGCGTGCTCGGCAACCGCGGCGACCCGTTTCAGACCCTGGCGCGCGCCATCGTCGGCCAGCAGATCTCGGTCAAGGCGGCCGACAGCGTGTGGGGACGCTTCGCCGGTTACGCGCAGACCGTCAGCCCCGAGCGCATCGCCACGCTGGAGCTGGACGCGCTTGCCGCCTGCGGCCTGTCGCGCCGCAAGGCGGAATACCTCGTCGACCTCGCCGGGCATTTCGCCGACGGCCGTATCGAGCCGGCGCGCTGGAAAGAAATGGAAGACGAGGCCGTGATCGCCGAACTCGTCGACGTGCGCGGCATCGGCCGTTGGACCGCCGAGATGTTCCTCATCTTCAGCCTGCGTCGCCCCGACGTCTGGCCGGTCGACGACATCGGCCTGCAAAAGGCCGTCGCCCTGCATTACCTGGGCGGCGAACGCCCCACGCCCAAAATCCTGCGCCGGCACGGCGAGCGCCACGCGCCCTGGCGCACCGTCGCCACCTGGTATCTGTGGCGCAGCCTGGATCCTGCGGTGGTGCAGTACTGATCGATGCGTTCAGCAGTGGGGCGCATCAATTCGGCAGCGGTCGCGCGGGTTTGATGCCGGGCCGGCCTTGCTCAGCCCGCAACGCCGAGTTCTGCGCACAGCTTGCCCACCAGGCCTTTCAGCGCGTCGATCTCAGCCTCCAGCCGCGCCACGTTGGCCTTGAGCGCGGCGATCTCACCCACGGTGACGTCGGCGGCGGAAGCGGCCACCGAGGAGGCCGCGACCGGGGTTTCTTCGACGGCGGGGGCGCCGGAAAGCAGGTGGGCCCAGCGGTTCTCGCGCGCGCCGGGCTGGCGCGGCAGTTCGACCACCATGGCGCCTTCCGGGCGTTCGGCCAGTTCCTGCAGGAAGCCCTCCACCGCCGAGATGTCGGCGAAGCGGTGCAGGCGCTCGCTGTTGGTGCGCAACTCGCCCGCGGTCTGCGGGCCGCGCAGCATGAGCGCGGTGAGCAGGGCGATGGACTGCGAGGGCAGGCGCAGGCCCCGCTCCATGTTGTGGGCGTAGCGGGTGACGCGGCCGCCGCTGGTTTCGACGATCAGGGCAGGGCCCTTGAGGCTGTCGATGGCGGACAGCACCTCGGTCTCGCTCACTTCGATGACGGGGTGGCGGCTGGTCTTCTGGTTGCAGCCGGCCACCAGGGCGTTGAGCGACAGCGGATAGGTGTCGGGTACGGTGTGCTGCTTCTCGCACAGTACGCCGAGGACGCGGGTTTCGAGCAGGGACAGGATGGGCAGGCGGGGAACGGTCATGGCGGTGTTGGGTGAGGTTGGGCGGCCGTATTATGGGGGCAACGTGCCGCGGCTTAGCGCTTCTTCTGGTAATGCCCAACCAGCTCGCAGCGATCCAGGATGTGCCCCTGCATCGCCTGCTCCAGGCCGGCTTTGGTCGCCGGGCGCAGAACCGGAAGGACGGTGTCGAGCGCGTACAGCTTGTGGACGTAGCGATGGCGGCCGACGGGCGGGCAGGGGCCGCCATAGCCTTCCCGCTTCCCGTCGTTGAGGCCTTGGCGCGCGCCTGCCGGCAGCGGCGCTCCGGCCTCGAACCCCGTCGTGGCGGGCGGGATGTTGTACACCACCCAGTGCACCCAGGTCATTTTGGGCGCGGACGGATCGGGAGCGTCGGGGTCGTCCACCACCAGCGCCAGGCTTTTCGTTCCGGCCGGCACGCCCGACCACGCCAGGGGCGGCGACTGATCCTGGCCGTCGCAGGTGTAGCGGCCCGGGATGTCCCCCTGCGGGGCAAATGCACTCGAAGTCAATTCCATGGCCGTACCTCCTTTCGCGGCTACGCCATTGCAGCGGGAAAACCCTCATACTCAATGTAGACCCGCGGCCGCGCGGAACAAGCCCGCCACCCGGCCGCATGCGCCGGCCTTTTTAATTGCACGGCTTTTAGGTAGGCTTCGCGCTGATTCCATGAAAATGCCTTCCATGCACTTCACCCCCGATTCCTTCCGCGCCTGGCCGACCAAGCGCATTACCCTGCTCGGCATGTCCGGCGTCGGCAAGACACACATCTCGCACATGCTGCGCGGCCACGACTGGTTTCACTTTTCCGGCGACTACCGCATCGGCACGCGCTATCTCGACGAGCCAATCCTGGACATCATCAAGCATCAGGCGATGCAGGTGCCGTTTCTGCGCGATCTGCTGCGGCGCGACTGGATCGACATCAAGAACAATATCAAGATCCACGACCTCGGGCCGGTGCTCACTTTCGTCGGCAAGCTCGGCGGGCCGGAGTGGGGCGGGCTGCCGCTGGACGAGTTCTCGCGCCGGCAGGCCGCCTATCGCGATGCCGAGATCGCCGCCATGCACGACGTCCCCGGCTTCATCCGCAAGGGGCAGGAAGTCTACGGCTACCCGCACTTCGTCAACGACGTCGGCGGCAGCCTGTGCGAGCTGGATGAGCCCGGCGTGGTCGAGTTGCTGGCCGAACACACGCTGATCCTCTACATCCAGACCACCACGCGCGAGGAAGAGGACACGCTGATCCGCCGCGCGCAGTCCGACCCCAAGCCGCTGTATTTCCGCCCGGCCTTCCTCGCCGAGCAGCTGCCGGTCTACCTGCGGGAAAAAGGCCTCGAATACGTCGCACAGGTCGAGCCGGACGATTTCGCGCGCTGGGTATTCCCGCGCCTGTTCCACTCGCGCATCCCGCGCTACGAGGCGATCGCCGGCCCGCACGGCTACACCGTGACCTCGCAGGAGGTGGCGCAGGTGCGCGACGAGCGCGATTTTCTGGCGCTGCTGGAAACCGCGATTGCAAGAAAGGGATCAGGGGTCAGGATTCAGGATTCAGGGGGACTGAATGCCGCTGGTCGCGCATAACGCCCTGCCAACCTTCGACCGCCTGCGCCGCGACGGCATCACGGTGCTGTCGACCGAGCGGGCGGCCAACCAGGAAATCCGCGAGCTGCATGTCGGCCTCCTGAACATGATGCCGGACGCGGCGCTGGAGGCGACCGAACGGCAGTCCTACCGGCTGGTCGGCGACTCCAACCCGAGCGCGCAGTACTACATGCACCCCTGCCCCTTGCCGACACTGTCGCGCGGCGCGGCGGCGCGGGCGCACATCGCGCAG
Source organism: Thiobacillus sp. (assembly GCA_021166845.1). Classification (GTDB taxonomy): domain Bacteria; phylum Pseudomonadota; class Gammaproteobacteria; order Burkholderiales; family Thiobacillaceae; genus Thiobacillus. The sequence goes on along the minus strand of JAJPEP010000013.1, from coordinate 78,541 downwards.
TATTACGAGCCCTTCGAGTCGATCCGCGAGGCCGGGCTCGACGCGCTCATCATCACCGGCGCCAACGTCAGCCACCCCAACCTCGCCGACGAAGCATTCTGGGAACCGCTGATCGAGGTGATCGACTGGGCCTGGGACCACGTCACCTCGACCCTGTGCTCGTGCCTCGCCACCCATGCGGTGATGCAGTTCCGCCACGGCCAGATGAGGGTGAAGCAGCCACAGAAAATCTGGGGCGTGTTCGAGCACCGCGTCACCGACGGCCGCCATCCGCTGGTGGCCGACGTCAACACCCGCTTTGACGTGCCGCATTCGCGCTGGAACGATGTCTCGCATGCGCAGTTCGAGGCGGCGGGGCTCAAGGTGCTGGTCGAGAGCGCGGATGCCGGCGTACATCTGGCGGTCAGCCGCGACGGCCTGCGCACCGTGTTCTTCCAGGGCCATCCCGAATACGACACGGTGTCGCTGCTGAAGGAATACAAGCGCGACCTGCTGCTGGCCGCGGCCGGCAAGCTGGCTTCGTTTCCGCCGTTCCCGGCGCGCTACTTCGACCGCCAGGCGCAGGCGCTGCTGGCCGAATTCGGCAGCCGCACGCAGGCGGGCGAGACGCTGGCCTTTCCCGAACCCCTCCTGCTGCCGCTGCTCGACAACACCTGGCACGACACCGCCGAGGCGGTGATCGGCAACTGGATCGGCTGCGTCTATCAGGTCACCCATCGCGAGCGCGGCCTGCCTTTCATGCCCGGCATCGATCCCGACAACCCGCTCAATCTCGCATGACGGAGGCAAGCGCGCACTTCGACGAGGCCCAGGGCGCGCTGGTCGCCAGCGGCGCCTGGCAGGCCGATGCCGCGTCCGCGCTGCCAAAGCTGACCGGCAAGTCGGTGCGCATTCTTGATGGCGCCGGCGTCACCCGGCTTGATACCAACGGCGCGTGGCTGCTGCTGGCCGCCGCGCGCCCGCAGGCCGGCGATCCGATGCCCGAACTGCGCGGCTTCCAGCCGCGGCATCTGGCGATGTTCAAGCTGGTGGCGCAGCACAGCGCGGCCACCGCCGCGCAACCCGAGCCGCCCAGCGAAGGCGTGCTCGCGCTCACCGGGCGCGGCAGTCTGGCGATGTGGGGCCATGTGGTCGGCTTGCTCGACTTCGTCGGCCGCCTGTCCATCGAATTGATGGCGTTGCTGCCGCGTCCGGGGCGCTGGCGCTGGCACGAATTCGGCGCCCAGGTGCGCACGGTGTTCGTCGGCGCGATTCCCATCGTGATCGGCATGCTGTTCCTGCTCGGCGTGGTGTTCGCTTACCTGCTCGGCTCGCAGGCGCAGCAATACGGCGCCAACATCTTCGTCGTCGACGGCCTGCTGCTGGCGATCCTGCGCGAGATTTCGCCGGTCATCGTCGCCGTCCTGGCGGCCGGACGCACCGGCGCCGCCATCACCGCGCAGATCGGCACCATGAAAGTGACCGAGGAAATCGACGCCATCGCCACGCTCGGCCTGTCGCCGCTGGCGGTGCTGGTGATTCCGCGCATCCTGGCCCTGCTGCTGGCCCTGCCGCTGCTGGTTTTCATCGGCGACATCGCCGGAATGGCCGGCGGCATGCTGGTGACGCAGCAGCAGCTGGATATTTCCTATTACATGTTCATGGATCGGGTGGCGGACGTGCTCGATCTGAAAACCCTGCTGGTGGGGCTGGGCAAGGCGCCGGTGTTCGCCATCTTCATCGCGCTCATCGCCTGCCGCATGGGGCTGTCGGTCAGCCGCGACGCGCGTAGCGTCGGCGCCCATACTACCTCTACCGTGGTGCAGAGCCTGGTCGCCATCATCATCCTCAACGCCATTTTTGCCGTCATGTTCGTGAAGCTGGGGATCTGATGGCAGAAACCGTCATCGACGTTCGCGGCCTTGTCACCACGCTGGGCGGGAACAGCATTCATCGCGATCTGGATCTTTCCATTGCGCGCGGCGAAGTGGTCGCGCTGATCGGCGGCAGCGGTTCCGGCAAGTCGGTGCTGCTGCGCGAAATCATCGGCCTGTTGAGGCCGGAGGCGGGCCGCATCGAGCTCTTTGGACAGCCGGTTTGGGACAGCACGCCCGAGCAGATGAACCGGCTGCGCCAGCGCTTTGGCGTGCTGTTCCAGGACGGCGCGCTGTTTTCCTCGATGAATGTGGAGGACAACGTCGCCACCCCGCTGTTCGAGCACACCGAGTTGCCGCACGCCATCTGCCGCCAGTTGGCGCGGCTGAAGCTCGCGCTGGCCGGGCTGCCGCCGGACGCCGCCAGGAAGCGCCCGAGCGAACTGTCCGGCGGCATGCGCAAGCGGGTGGCGCTGGCGCGCGCGCTGGCGCTCGACCCCGAACTGCTGTTTCTGGACGAGCCGACCTCGGGTCTCGACCCGACTTCGGCGCGTGCCTTCGATGCGCTGATCCGGCTGCTGGCTGACAGCCTCGGCCTCACCGTATTCCTCGTAACCCACGACTTGGATACACTGTTTTCGATTATCGACCGCGTCATCGTGCTGTCGAACGGCCGTGTGCTAGGCAGCGGCACGGTGGCCGAACTGAAAACCATCGACGACCCGTGGCTGCGCGATTACTTCGCCGCACGGGTGTCGAAAGAGGAAACCATGCATGGAAACTGAAGGTCGATACACCCTGGTGGGCGCCCTGGTGCTGGCGGTGATTGCGCTGTTGGCCCTGTCCATCGTATGGCTGTCGGGCGCGGCCGATCGTGTCGCCTATCAGAACTACACGCTTTACTTCAAGCAGCAGTCGCTCGACGGCTTGGCGGTCGGCAGCCCGGTGAAGATCCGTGGGATCAAGGTCGGCGTGGTCGATAGCTATCGTTTCGCCACGGACAACGACGAAGCCGTCAGCGTCACCGCCCGCATCGACGAGGGCGTGCCGGTGCATGTCGGCGCCGAGGCCTACATCAAGCGCAACCTGGTGACCGGCATCGCGTCGGTTGAAATCAACAACGGCCCGAGCGACGCGCCCTTGCTTGATGTGGTGCCCGAAGGCGAGCGCTATCCGGTGATCGCCGAGGGCAGCTCCGACATCGACAAGGTCGCCACCGCGGTGTCCCGGATGGCGGAAAACGGTGCCCAGGTGCTGGAACGCATGAACACGCTGCTGTCGGACGAAAACCAGCGCGCCATCAGCCAGACGCTCGCCAACCTCGACGAATTGTCCAGCCATCTGGCCGCCAACAAGCAGAGCCTTGACGCCGTGGTGCAGGGCATCCGCGATGCCTCCGACGAATTCCGCTTTGCCGGCGCCAGCATCAGCCAGGCCGCCACCCGTGCCGAGGGCAGCATTACCAGCATCGGTGAGAACGCCGACATCGCGCTGAAGGAAGCGACCGTCGCGATGGAAAAACTGCAGCACGAAGCCAGCCTGATTTCCGGGCAAATCCAGCAACTCACCGAAACCAGCACGCTGGAGCTGACCAACATCAGCCGCGACGTGCGCACCAGCGCCGAAACCCTCAACACCGCCGGACAGCGCCTGTCCAATCCGCGAGACATCCTGTTCGGCCCGGGCCAACAGCGGCTCGGCCCCGGAGAAAAACTGCCATGAAACCCGCCCTTGTCCTTGCCGCGCTGAGCCTGCTGCTGACCGGCTGCATCAACTTTGGCGGCGAGACCAACGCCCCCGCCGTGGTGTATTACGTGCTGAACGACCCCGCCTTGAAAGAGGCTGAACCGGTTTCGCTGCGCGCCGACGCCCCGACCTTGCTGGTGCTCGACACCACCACCGGCGGCTTTTACGACACCGACCAGCTCGTCTTCAGCCGCAGCGACGGCACGCGTTCCCAATACCAGTTCGCGCGCTGGACCGAGCGCCCCGGCAAGCGCTTCGCCGATCTCATGCGCACCCGGCTCGACCGCCAGGGGGCCTGGAATGTCAGTGCCGCCGGCGGCTATGTGCGCGGCGACATGCTGCTGGACACCGAACTGGTCGAGTTCTATCACAACGCTGCCAGCAAGCCGGGCCAGATGCGCCTGGTGCTGCGCGCCGAGCTGGTCGACCTGAAGCGGCGCACCCTGCTGGGGCGCCGCGTATTCGAACAGCAGGTGCCGTTGACGACCTATGATGCGGCCGGTGCCGCGCAGGCGGCCAATCTGGCGGTCAGTCTCGCGCTCGACGAGCTGAGCGCCTGGCTCGCCATGCTGCAATAAGCGCCTACAATTAATTCATGGTCCATTAGACGGTTTGTGGCGTGTAGGGTGCACTCCGTGCACCGGTTGACGCCCGAAGGTGCACGGAGTGCACCCTACGCAAAGCATCCCGTCCTAATGAACAATCAGGGATTAAAACAATATCGTCCGCAACAAGGAGAGAGACCATGAAGCGCCTGCTTGCCGCCCTGTTCCTATGCGCAGTCACGGCGGTTGCCCACGCCGAAATCTCGCAAAAATTCGGCCCGCTCGAAATTCACTACAATGCCCTGATCACCGACGAGCTACTGCCCGAGGTCGCACGCACCTACAAGATCGAGCGCAGCAAGACGCGCGGACTGGTCACGATATCGGTACTGAAGCAGAACCAGGTCGGCGTGCCATTGCCGGTGCCGGCCAGGATCACCGTCTACGTCACCAACCCCAGCCAGCAGCTGGCCAACATCACCCTGCGCGAAGTCAGGGAAGGCACCGCGATTTACTACCTGGGCGAATTCCGCGTCACCCCGCCCGACACCCTGAAATTCACCGCCACGGTCGAAGTGGGAGGCGAGCCGAAGCGCGAGATGGTGTTCAGCCAGAAGTTCTACAAGTAAACCAGCCTCAGCAGGCCCCACGCGCCGAAACCGGCCACCGTCATTCCCGCCGCGCGGCGCACCCACAACTGCTGCATGAAGGGCTGGATCTGCCGGGCGAACAGGCCCATTCCCAGCAGGTTCGGCAGCGTACCGAGGCCGAATGCCAGCATCAGCGCCGCACCCGAGGCCGGGCTGCCCGCCGCCAGCGCCGACACCAACACCGAATACACCAGCCCGCACGGCAGCCATCCCCAGGCCATCCCCGCCAGCACGGCCTGCGGCAGCGATTTCACCGGCAGCAGCTTCTGGAACAGCGGCTTCACCCTGCGCCACACGGCGCCGCCGGCGCGCTCGAAAATCAGCACCCATTGGTTGAACCCGGCCAGATACAGGCCGAGCAGGATCATCACGGCCTGCGCCAGAACATACAGCAGCGTCTGTGCCGGCGCGAAGTCCGCCAGCTTGAGCGAGGCGCCGAGCGCGCCGGCCAGCGCGCCGAACATCGCATACGACGACACCCGTCCCAGGTTGTAGGCCAGATGCAGGCGGAACGGCGGCGTGCTGCCATCGGCGCGGAAGGAAAACGCCGCGACAATGCCGCCGCACATGCCGACGCAGTGCACCCCGCCGAGAAGACCGGCGAGAAGGGCGGCGAGGAGGGAGAATTCGATCATTGTTTGGGCCGGGCTCGACGCGCGCCAAGTGTGCTGCGTATCGAACGGGGATTGCGACGGCAGTCGAGCACGGCGAGAACAATCGCGGTGCGGCCATCGAAATCGTAATAAATCGCAGAAGGAAAACGCTTGGACAGGCTGCGATGCAGGCCCGCGAGAGGCTTGGGGTGGGCGCTCGCATACAGCGCGAGCGCATCGATGTCGGAGAACAGGCTGTCGAGAAAATACTGGCCGAGTCCGGCGGCCTGGGTTTCGTAGAAGTCGAAACCGACCAGCAGATCCCGTTCGGCTGATACGCCGATCCGCACGTCATGCATGGGCGGGACTCAGCGCTCGGTCAGCTTGCGCAGCGCGTTTTTGGCGGCCTGCCAGTCACGGTGCTGGCCGTCTTCCCGTTCGCTCAGGCGTTCTTCCAGCACGGCAGCGTGCCAGGGCGGGCTCAATTCGGCCGCATCGTCCTGGCACAGTGAATCCCACAACGATTCCATCGCGGCCAGACGTTCGGCCAGGGGCAGTTGGGTGAGGGCGTCGAGATTTAGCATGGCAAAAGATTAGCACATCAGCCCGGTTGTCGTTGCCGTCCCACCAGCCAGACCAGCAGCAAAACCGGCGCCCCGATCAGCGCAGTCCCGGTGAAGAAATTCGCCCAGCCGAAGGCATCAACGAATTCGCCGGAAAAGCCGGCGATGAACTTGGGCAGCAGCAGCATCACCGAGGTGAACAGCGCGTACTGCGTGGCCGAATACGCCTGGTTGACCAGGCTGGACAGGTAGGCGACGAAGGCGCTGGAGGCGATGCCGGCGGAGAGATTGTCCGCCGATACCGTGAACACCAGCGCGCCGACGTCGTGGCCGCGACCGACCAGCCACACGAACAAGAGGTTGGTCGCCGCCGACAGCACCGCGCCGAGGAACAGCGTGCGCATCACGCCCATGCGCATCACCAGCAGGCCGCCGAGGCCGGCGCCGGCGATGGTCATGACCACGCCGTAGACCTTGGATACGGTCGCCACCTCGTCCTTGGTGAAGCCCATTTCCTGGTAAAAGGGATTGCTCATCACCCCCATCACCACGTCGGAGATGCGGTAGACGGCGATCAGCGCCAGCATCAGCACGGCCTGCCATTTGTAGCGCTGGATGAAGTCGATGAAGGGCGCCAGCACCGCGCTGTAAAACCACGCCGTGGCGGTCAGCAGCCAGCCGCGCAATCCAGCGGCGGCGAAGCGTTCCTGCGTGTGCGCCTCGCGCTCGGTGGTGACGGTGGAGATTCTCTTTTCCGGCTCGCGGATGGTCAGCGTGGTGAGGATGCCGATCGCCATCAGCGCCGCCATCACCGTGTAGGCCACCTGCCAGGGGCGGAAGTCGTAGGTCGCCTCGGACGGGTCGAAGGCCGCCGCGATCCACAGCGCGCCCGCGCCGGCGGTGATCATCGCGATGCGGTAGCCCGCCTGATAGGTCGCCGCCATCGCCCCCTGTTTTTCGATTTCCACCGCCTCGATGCGGTAGGCGTCGAGCGCGATGTCCTGCGTCGCCGAGGCGAACGCCACCGCCAGTGCGAGGTACACCATGTGCGTCAGGTTCCGCGCCGGATCGGTGTTCGCCATCCCCAAGAGCGCGGCGGCGATGCAGACCTGCGACAGCAGCAGCCACGCCCGCCGCTTGCCCAGCCGCGCCGTCAGAAAGGGCAGCGGCAGCCGGTCCACCAGCGGCGACCACAGGAACTTGAAGCCGTACGCCAGCCCCACCCAGCTCAAGTGCCCGATCGTCGCGCGTGCAATGCCTGCCTCCGACAGCCAGAACGACAGCGTGCCCAGCACCAAGAGCAGCGGCAGCCCGGCGGAAAAGCCGAGGAGCAGCATGCCGACGACGCGTGGGTGGGTGTAGACCTTGAGGGCGTTGAGCCAGGGGTGGGGCATGGTGAGTGGAGCGCGGAGAACCGAGAACCGTTGTCAGCCGCAAGACACTGTGCGCGAACGCAGCCAGGCGGCGAGCGTGGCTTCGTCCCATTCGCTGGCGGCGACGGCGAGCATGGCGAGTACGCACTCCGCGTCGGTCGCATTCAGTTCATGGCCGTTCAGCATCAGGAACAGTTCCATGGCGACAAAGGCCGTGCGCTTGTTGCCGTCGATAAAGGGATGGTTTTTTGCCAGCGCAACGGCATACGAAGCGGCCAGCGCGCAAGCATCCGAATCGCCATAGGCGTCCGGGTTGAGCGAGCGTGCCAGCGCGGAGTCGAACAGGCCCTCCTCGCGGAAACCCGCCGCGCCGCCGTGTTCGGCCAGTTGCTCGTCGTGCGCCGCAATCAGCACCGCGCGGTTGAGCCAGACCCAGGCGCTCACTTCGCGAGTTCGTGCAACACAGCACGGCGCCTCTTCATGATCGCGCGGGCGGCGTCCATCTGGTCGGCGAACTGCGGGTCATACGGCGTGATCGCCACCCCCTCCGGCGTCTCGGTCACAAACACCGTGTCGCCCTTTTCCAGCTTCAGGCGCGCCAGCACCTCCTTGGGCAGGATCAGGCCGACCGAATTGCCGATCTGGGTGAGTTTGAGCGTGTGCATGGCAGGCTCCAGTTATAACGCTTGTTATATTAGCCTGCCGCGTGGCGCAAGCCAAGGGTGGGGTGCGGGAGGCCAGAATTCCTCACCAAGGTGCCTGGTTTCATTGCGCAAGACAGCCCGCAAGCCGCGCGCGCACTGGCGGCGGGCTTCAGGCAAACCGCAGAACATCTCACCACGCACTTTTTATCGGTCGGCGCGGTGACCTCGAAAGCACGCGCGAACGGACGCTGCACCGCAATTACCTGCTGAACTGCCGCGTCGGCAGCGAAGCCGTCGAAGTCCTGCAAATCTGGCACGTCGCGCAAAAGCGCTATCACTGAGCGCCTGATTTATTCCCGCCCCTGTTTGGATTGGTAGTTCTGCACGATCTGGGCGGCACCCTTGCCGCCGCCGACAAAGTGATGCTCCGGATTATTTCCTGAGATGGTTTGGGTCATTCAGCCGACGGCTTCCTTCTCGACGTGAGGGCGGACTTCCCGGCGCAATAGCCGGGCCGTAAGCCTTGTGGTCGTAATCGACAATCAGCGGCGCATGGTCGGAAAAGCGCTGGTCTTTGTAGACGCTGGCGGACGTTGCCGTTTTTGCGATGCCGGGCGTGGCGATCTGGTAGTCGATGCGCCAGCCGACGTTCTTGGCATACGCCTGGCCGCGGTTGCTCCACCAGGTGTAGGCCTCGCCGGTGTGCTCGGGGTAGAGGCTGCGGTAGACGTCGACCCAGCCGAGTTCGTCGAACAGGCGGGTCATCCAGGCGCGTTCCTCGGGCAGGAAGCCTGAGTTTTTCTGGTTGGATTTCCAGTTCTTGAGGTCGACCTCGCGGTGGGCGATGTTCCAGTCGCCGCAGATGACGATCTCGCGGCCGGATTTGATCAAGGCTTCGAGGCGCGGGAAGAAGGCGTCGAGGAAGCGGTACTTGGCCTGCTGGCGCTCCTCGCTGCTGGAGCCGGAGGGCTGGTAGAGCGAGATGACGGCCAGATTTCCGTAGTCGGCCTCGATATAGCGGCCCTCAAAGTCGAATTCTGGCACGCCGAGGCCTTCGATGATCTGCAGCGGCGCCTGGCGGGTGTAGACGCCGACGCCGCTGTAGCCCTTTTTCTCGGCGTAGTGGAAGGCGCCGGTGAGGCCGTCGCACTGGATGAGCTCGGGCTTGAGGTCGGCGGCCTGCGCCTTGAGCTCCTGCACGCAGACGACATCGGCGTGTTGCGTGGGAAGCCAGTCGAAGAAGCCCTTGGCGGCGGCGGAGCGGATGCCGTTGAGGTTGGCCGATATAATTCGCATCAAGATTGATTCAAGAAATTATAAAAATGTCCGATTACAGAGCCGAGTTTGTGGAATTCGCCATTGCCTCGAATGTATTGTGTTTTGGCGAGTTCAAGACCAAGGCGGGGCGCATGAGCCCCTATTTTTTCAACGCGGGATTGTTCAACGACGGCGACAAGCTGCGCCGGCTTGGCGAATTTTACGCGAAAGCCATTGTCGACTCGGGCATCGCGTTCGACGTGCTGTTCGGCCCGGCCTACAAGGGCATTCCGCTGGCGGCGAGCATCGCGATCGCGCTGGCGGGCATGGGCAGAAACGTGCCGTTTGCGTACAACCGCAAGGAGGCCAAGGATCACGGCGAGGGCGGCACGGTGGTCGGCGCGAAACTGCAGGGCCGGGTGCTGATCGTCGACGATGTGATTTCGGCCGGGACTTCGGTGCGCGAGTCGGTGGACCTGATCCGCCACGCGGGCGCCGAACCGGCAGGGGTGGTGATCGCGCTGGACCGTATGGAGCGTGGCAGCGGCGACAAGTCGGCGGTGCAGGAAGTGCGCGAGCAATATGACATTCCGGTGGTGGCCGTGGTCACGCTGGATAATCTGGTGGAATTTCTGGAACGCGATGCAGACAGACAACAAGAATTGCAGGCAGTGGCAGGCTACCGTGCGAGGTATGGCGTATAGCGCGCTGGCAGCCGCTCTGCTGCTGGCCGCGGGCACGGCGCAGGCGGCCATGTACCGCTGGGTGGACGGCAACGGCCGCGTGCATTACAGCGATACGCCGCCGATAACCTTTCAGAAAAGCGGCGGCGCCGAGTTGAGCAAACAGGGCAACGTCATCCGGCGCACGCAATCCGAGACCGAGCGTCGCGTCGAGGCCGAGCGTCGGGCCGAGCAAAAGCGCATCGAGGTGGAACAGGGCAAGCAGGCACAGCTCGATCGCGCGCTGACCCAGACCTATACCACCGAAGCGGAAATCGACCTGGCGCGCGACCGTGCGCTGGAGCATCACAAACTGGCGATCAAGGGGGCTGAAATCCGCGGCAAGGCGGTGGAAGCGAACCTGGCGGAATTGAAGGCGCGTATCGCCAATATCGAAAAGGCGGGCCGCCCGGTTTCGCCCAATCTGAAGGAACAACTGGACCAGGTCACCCGGGAAAGCCTGGACTTGAAGCGCACCATCCTCAACAACGAAGAGGCGATGGTGCAGGTGGGCGAGAAATATGCGGCCGACAAGCTGCGCTTCCGCGTACTGACGGGCAAGCCTTAGATAGCGCCAAGCCTCGCTGCAGGAGCAGCAGGAGCAGCGCCTTGAATTCGGGAATGGGGTTGAAGCGGACGGGCCGGTCATTCGGCCCGTCCGTTTTTTTTACTGCAGCCGGGCTTTCAGCAACTCGTTGACCTGCGCCGGATTGGCCTTGCCGCGGCTGGCCTTCATCACCTGCCCCACCAAGGCGTTGAAGGCCTTTTCCTTGCCGGAGCGGAATTCCTCGACCGATTTCGGGTTGGCGGCGAGCACGTCGTCGACGATCTTTTCCAGTTCGCCGGAATCGGACATCTGCTTCAAGCCGCGCGCCTCGATGATGGCGTCGACCTCGCCGGCGCCTTCCCACAGCCCTTCGAACACCTGCTTGGCGAGTTTGCCGGAGAGGATGCCGTCCTGGATGCGGGCGATCAGCGTGCCGAGCTGCGCTGCCGACACCGGACTTTGCGCGATGTCGAGCTCGGCCTTGTTCAGCGCGGCCGAGAGTTCACCCATCACCCAGTTGGCGGCGAGCTTGCCCTGGCCGCAGGCGCGGGCGGTTGCTTCGAAGAAATCGGCGAGCGCGCGCGAACCCGTCAGCACCGCCGCGTCGTAGGCCGATACGCCATAGTCGGCCTGAAAGCGTGCCTGCATCGCGGCCGGAAGTTCGGGCAGGCCGGCGCGCACCGCTTCGATCCAGTCCTCGTCGAGCTTCACCGGCAACAGATCGGGGTCGGGGAAGTAGCGGTAATCGTGCGCGTCTTCCTTGCTGCGCATCATGCGCGTCTCGCCGCTGTCGGGGTCGAATAGCACCGTGGCCTGCTCGATGCGGCCGCCGTCTTCCAGCGTCTCGATCTGCCAGCGGACTTCGTAGTCGATCGCCTGCTGCAAAAACTTGAACGAGTTGAGGTTCTTGATCTCGCGGCGGGTGCCGAATTCCGTTTGGCCGAACGGACGCACCGAGACGTTGGCGTCGACGCGGAAGCTGCCTTCCTGCATGTTGCCGTCGCAGATGCCGATCCAGGTCACCAGGGTGTGCAGCGCGCGGGCGTAGGCAACGGCCTCGGCACTGGAGCGCATTTCGGGCTCGGAGACGATCTCCAGCAATGGCGTGCCGGCGCGGTTGAGGTCGATTCCGGTCATGCCGTGGAAATCCTCATGCAGCGATTTTCCGGCGTCCTCTTCCCTGTGGGCGCGGGTTAGGTGGATGGTTCTTTCTTCACCCTCGACCACGATCTTCAGCATCCCGCCCTCGACGATGGGCCTGGCCAGCTGGCTGATCTGGTAGCCCTTGGGGAGGTCGGGGTAGAAGTAGTTTTTGCGGTCGAACACGTTGACGCGGTTGAGCGTGGCGTCGACCGCCAGGCCGAACCGGATCGCACATTCCACCGCTTTTTTGTTCAGCACCGGCAGCACGCCGGGCAGCGCGACGTCGACCGCGCTCGCCTGGGTGTTGGGCGCGGCGCCGAAGGCGGTGCTGCTGCCCGAGAAAATCTTTGATTTGGTTGCAAGCTGAGTGTGCACTTCCAGCCCGATGACGGTTTCCCACTTCATAGGAAAAACCTCGTTAGGGGTGAGGGGGTAGGGGTGAGGAATGTGGCGCAGGACATGGCGATCATCCCTCACGCCTTACACCTGACGCCTCACCCTGCGGCGGCAGCCGCATGTGCCAGTCGGTGGCGCGCTGGTACTGGTGGGCGACGTTGAGCATTTTCGCCTCGGAAAAATAGTTGCCGACCAGCTGCAGGCCGATCGGCAGGCCCTTGGCATCGAAGCCGCAGGGCAAGCTCATGCCGGGCAGTCCCGCGAGGTTGGCGGGAATGGTGTAGAGGTCGTTCAGGTACATCTCGACCGGATCGTCGGATTTTTCGCCGAGCTTGAACGCGGTGCCGGGTGCGGTGGGGCCGAGGATGACGTCGCAGGTCTTGAAGGCCTGGTTGAAGTCGTCGGCGATCAGGCGGCGGATCTTCTGCGCCTGCAGGTAATAGGCGTCGTAGTAGCCGTGCGAGAGCACATAGGCGCCGATCAGGATGCGGCGCTTCACCTCGGCGCCGAAGCCCTGCGCGCGGGTCTTGCCGTACATGTCGTCGAGGCTGGCGTAGTCCGGCGCGCGGTAGCCGTAGCGCACGCCGTCGAAGCGCGACAGGTTGCTGGACGCTTCGGCGGGCGCCAGCACGTAGTACACCGGGATCGCGAGTTTCGAATTGGCGAGCGAGATCTCGACGGTCGTGGCGCCGAGTTTCTTCAGCTCGGTGACCGCGGCTTCGACGGCGGCGGCGACTTCGCTGTTGAGGCCTTCGGCGAAGAACTCGCGCGGCAGGCCGACGCGCAGGCCGGCAAGCGGCTGATCGAGGTCGCGCGTGTAGTCCTCCTTCTCGCGCTCCAGGCTGGTCGAGTCGTTGGGGTCGAAGCCGGTCATCACGTTCAGGAGCAGCGCGCAGTCCTCGGCCGACGGCGCCATCGGCCCGGCCTGGTCGAGGCTGGAGGCGAACGCGATCATGCCGTAGCGCGACACCAGGCCGTAGGTCGGCTTCAGGCCGGTGATGCCGCACAAGGCGGCGGGCTGGCGGATCGAGCCGCCGGTGTCGGTGCCGGTGGCGGCGGGCGCCATGCGCGCGGCGATGCAGGCGGCTGCGCCACCCGAGGATCCGCCGGGCACGCAGGCCGTATTCCAGGGGTTTTTCACCGCGCCGAAATAGCTGGTCTCGTTGGAAGAGCCCATGGCGAACTCGTCCATGTTGGTCTTGCCCAGGCTCGGCATGCCGGCGGCCTTGAAGCGCTGGATTACGTGCGCGTCGTAGGGGGCGACGAAGTTGTGCAGCATCTTCGAGCCGCAGGTGGTGAGCCAGCCGTCGGCGCAGAAGATATCCTTGTGCGCGATCGGCACGCCGGTGAGCGGGCCGGCATTGCCGGCGGCGATGCGCGCGTCGGCGGCGGCGGCTTCGAGCAGGGTCTTCTCGGCATCCACCGTGATGAAGGCGTTGATGGCCGGATTCAGCGCGGCGATGCGGTCGAGGTACTGCCGGGCAAGTTCGCGGCTGGAAACCTGTTTTGCGGCGAGCTGCGCGGCGAGCGCGGAAAGGCTGGCGTCTGGCATGGTTTATTCGATGACTTTGGGGACGAGGTAGAGGCCGTTCTCGACCGCGGGGGCGACGGCCTGGAAGGCGGCATGGCGGTCGGTTTCGGTCACCACGTCGTCGCGCAGGCGCTGATACACCTCCTGCGCGTGCGCCATCGGGGCGATGCCGGCCGTATCCACCGCCTGCATGGTGGCGATCAGGCCGAAAATGGTGTTGAGCTGGGCTTGCGTGGCCTGCGCCTGCGCATCGTCGATTTCGATGCGGGCAAGGCGGGCGATGCGCTTGACGTCGTCCGGGGTGAGGGACATGGAAGCACCTGATGGCTTACGGGAACGAAGCGCGTTAGGGTATCATAGCTCCCTTGTTTTTTATGCCCTTTCGCCCCGCCCGACGCGGGCGTCGCCGCCACCATGTTCAAGTTCCTGACCAGTTATTTTTCCACCGATCTCGCGATCGACCTCGGTACCGCCAACACGCTGATTTATGTGCGCGGCCGCGGCATTGTGCTGGACGAGCCCTCGGTGGTGTCGATCCGCACCGAAATGGTGGGCGGCAAGCGCACGGTGCAGGCGGTGGGTGTGGAAGCCAAGCAGATGCTGGGCCGCACCCCGGGCAACCTGCAGGCGATCCGGCCGATGAAGGACGGCGTGATTGCCGATTTCACCGTCACCGAGCAGATGCTCAAATACTTCATCAAGAAGGTGCATGACACCCGCATGCTGCGCCCCAGTCCGCGCATCATCATCTGCGTGCCGTGCGGCTCGACCCAGGTGGAGCGCCGGGCGATTCGCGAATCGGCGATCGGCGCCGGCGCGCGCCAGGTCTACCTGATCGAGGAGCCGATGGCGGCGGCGATCGGCGCTGGCTTGCCGGTGGCCGAGGCCACCGGTTCGATGGTGGTCGACATCGGCGGCGGCACCACCGAGGTCGGCGTGATTTCGCTCGGCGGCGTGGTGTATGCCAACTCGGTGCGCGTCGGCGGCGACCGCATGGACGAGGCCATCATCAACTACATTCGCCGCAACTACGGCATGCTGATCGGCGAGGCGACCGCCGAGCAGATCAAGAAAAAAATGGGCTCGGCCTTTCCCGGCGCCGAAGTGCTGGAAATGGAAGTCAAGGGCCGCAGCCTGGCCGAGGGCGTTCCGCGCAGCTTCAATGTGTCGTCCAACGAAATTCTCGAAGCGCTGACCGAGCCGCTGAACGCCATCGTCAGCGCGGTGAGAATGGCGCTGGAGCAGACGCCGCCGGAACTGGGCGCCGATATCGCCGAAAAGGGCATGGTGCTGACCGGCGGCGGTGCGCTGCTGCGCGACCTCGACCGTCTGCTGATGGAAGAAACCGGGCTGCCGGTGATTGTCGCCGACGACCCGCTGACCTGCGTGGTGCGCGGTTGCGGGCGCGCCCTGGAAGACATGGACAAACTGGCGTCGGTGTTTACCAACGAGTGAATGTAGCTCCGCGCGGCACGGCTGACGGGAACGACTGATGGCGATGCCAGGCCAGCTCATGTTCGCCCGCCGGCTGGGGCCGATGGCACGCCTGTTGATCTGGCTCCTGGTCGGCGCATCCTGTGTGGCGATCGATACCCGTTATCACGCGCTCGATGGCTTGCGCAGCGGATTTTCGCTGGTGCTGCAGCCCGTCCGCGCGATCATGCGCACCCCCCTCGACATCGCGGCCGAACTCGGCGGTTTCTTCGTCCGCCACCGCCTTCTGCAAAAAGAGCGCGATGCCCTGATGACCGAACGTGCGCGGCTTCTGGTCGATGTGAACACCGCGCAAGAACTGGTTCGCGAAAACGCCGAATTGCGTACCCTGCTGCAATTGCAATCGCGCCCCGGCCAAAGGGTGGTCCACGCTGCCCTGCTGTATCGGGGGCACGACTGGTTTGCCCAGCGCATCACCCTCGACCAGGGCGGCGGCGCGGGGCTGCGCCGGGGCCTGCCGGTGGTCGATGCCAGCGGTCTGGTGGGGCAGGTGAGCCGGGTGTATCCGGGATCGAGCGAAGTCATGCTGGTGAGCAGTCCGGGGCAGTTGACCCCGGTGCTGGTCGAGCGTACCGGCCAGCGCGGACTGGTCGCCGGCAACGGGCGCAGCCAGATGGACCTGCGTTACATGCCGGCGCAGACCGATATCCGGCCAGGCGACCGTCTGCTGACGTCGGGCATTGACCGGCTGTATCCGGCCGGCATTCCGGTGGCGCGCGTCAGCCGGGTTTCCCGTTCGCAAGCCAGCCCATATTTGCGGGTGGAATGCCTGCCGTTGGCGGGCCTCGACCGCTCCCGTGCCGTGCTGGTGCTGATCGCCGATCCGCAGGTGACCCAGCCATGAACGTGGCTACCCATACGGCAGGCAACTGGCGCCGCATCCTCGGCACACTGACTCTGGCGGTGCTGCTGGAGCAGCTGCCGTGGTCGGGCCCGGCACTGGCCCTGCGGCCGGACTTCGTGCTGGTCGGCGTGCTGTTCTGGACCCTGCACCAGCCCGCGCGCATCAGCTTCGGCGCGGCATTTTTTCTTGGTCTGCTGGCCGATTTCCAGGATGGCGCGGTGTTCGGCCAGCATGCCATCGCCTATGTGGCCGGCGTCTATCTGGTGCTGTTTCTGCGCCTGCGGTTGCTGCAGTTCGATCCGCTCCGCCAGGCCGCGCAGCTGTTCCCCATTCTGCTGGCGGTGCAGCTGTTGGTGCTGCTGATCGGCTGGCTGGCGGTCAATCCGCCGACCGGCCTGGCCATGTTGCTGCCGGTGTTGAGCAGCACCGTGCTGTGGTATCTGATTGCCCTGTTTGTGCGTCTGTGGCACGGCAAGGGGATGCAGGATCGGGCCTGATTCCGAATGGGTTTCGCCACGCAACTGAAAAACCTGGATCGTGAACTGGCCCGCTTTCATGGACGGCTGAAAGCGGGTGCGGCCCTTGTCGCGCTGCTGGCTGCCGCGCTGCTGGCGCGCGGGTTTTATCTGCAGGTCGTGCAGCACGAGCACTATATCCAGCGCGCCGAAAGCAACCGTATTTCGCGGGTGCCCACCGCGCCCAACCGCGGGCTGATCCTCGATCGCAACGATCGCATCCTGGCGGAAAACTATTCGGCCTATACGCTGGAACTGACGCGGGCGCGGACCGACAACCTGGAGGCCACGCTGACCGAGGTGGGCACGCTGATCGAGATCACGCCGGGGCAGCTGCGGCGTTTTCGCCGCTTATTGAGCGAGTCGCACGAGTTCGAAACCGTGCCGCTGAAAAGCAAGTTGACCGACGAGGAGGTGGCGATTGTCGCCGCCAACCGCTATCGCCTGCCGGGGGTGGAAGTGAAGGCGCGGCTGTTCCGCAACTACCAGGCCGGGCCAGGCATGGCGCACGTGCTGGGGTTTGTCGGCCGCATCAACGATCGCGACCTGCAGCAGCTGCGCGACGATGGCCGCGAGCAGAACTACAAGGGCAGCGCCCATATCGGCAAGACCGGGTTGGAGCAAAGCTACGAAACCCTGCTGCACGGCCGCACCGGCTTCGACCAGATGGAGACCGACGCCAGCGGCCGGGCGGT
Organism: Thiobacillus sp.; assembly: GCA_021166845.1. Lineage (GTDB taxonomy): Bacteria > Pseudomonadota > Gammaproteobacteria > Burkholderiales > Thiobacillaceae > Thiobacillus. The sequence goes on along the minus strand of JAJPEP010000013.1, from coordinate 61,430 downwards.
GCGCATGCTGTCGCGGATTCCGCCGGTACCGGGCAAGGATCTGCGCCTGCATCTCGATGCGGCGTTGCAGGCGGTGGCCGAACGTGCGTTCGGCGATTACCTCGGCGGGCTGGTGGCGCTCGACCCCAATACCGGCGGGGTGCTGGCGCTGGTCTCCCGGCCCGGATTCGACCCCAACCTGTTCGTCGACGGCATCGACCCGGAAACCTGGAAGTCGCTCAACGAATCGCCGGACCGGCCGATGGTGAACCGCGCCCTGCGCGGCATCTACCCCCCCGGTTCGACGATCAAGCCATTTATGGCGCTGGCCGGCCTCGAACTGGGGCTGCGCAAGCCGTCGGACAGCATCAACGATCCCGGCTTTTTCAGTCTGCCCAACAGCAGCCATCAGTTCCGTGACTGGAAGCGCGGCGGGCATGGGGTCGTCGATCTGCGCCGATCCATCTCCCAGTCGTGCGATGTCTATTATTACAAGCTGGCGGTGGACATGGGGGTCGATCGCATGCACGACTACCTGGCGCAGTTCGGCCTGGGTGAAAAAACCGGCATCGACCTGGACGGCGAGTCATCCGGGCTGCTCCCCTCGCGCGACTGGAAGCAGCGCCGCTTCAAGCAGCCCTGGTATCCCGGCGAGACGGTGATTGCCGGCATCGGTCAGGGTTATCACCTGACCACCCCGCTGCAACTGGCGGCGGCGGCGGCCATGCTTGCCAACGGCGGCGTGCGGATCGAGCCGCGCCTGGTGCAGGCGGTACGCGACCCGCTTACCCATACCTGGCAGCCGCAGCCGGGTGGCGCGCGCGCCCAGCTGGCGATCACTCCGAAACACCTGGAGGTCGTACGCGAAGGCATGATGGACGTGATGCGCCCGGGCGGCACCGCGGCCAGCTCGGCGGCCGGCGCGCCGTATACCATCGCCGGCAAGACCGGCACCGCGCAGGTGGTCGGCATCAAGCAGGGCGCGCGCTACGACGCCGACCGGCTGGCCCGGAAGCATCTCGACCATGCGCTGTTCATTGCCTATGCCCCGGCCGAGAATCCCACCATCGCGGTGGCGGTAATGGTGGAAAACGGCGGCTCGGGCAGCGGCACCGCGGCGCCGATCGCGCGCGCGGTGCTCGATTATTACCTGACCGGGAAGCGACCCGGCGGCATGAAACTGGAGGCGGAAAATGACGCGGACTAGCCACTGGATCGTGCGCAGGCTGAGCCACCTGGACGGCATTCTGCTGGCCCTTGTGCTCGTGTTGCTGGGCATCAGCCTGGCGGTGGTGACGAGCGCCTCGGGACAGAGCCCGGCGCGCATCAGCGGCCACCTGGTCAACATCGGGCTGGCGCTGGGGGTGATGGTGGTGATGGCCAATGTGCCGCCGCATCTGCTGTCCAGGGTGGGGCCGCCCTTGTTTGTCGCGGGCGTGGTGCTGCTGGTCGGCGTGGCGCTGTTCGGCGAGGTCCGCAACGGCTCGCGGCGCTGGCTGAACCTTGGCTTCATGGCGTTCCAGCCGTCGGAACTGCTGAAGCTGGCGCTGCCCTTGACGCTGGCCTGGTATTTCCAGCGCAACGAGGCGGTGCTGCGCGCGAAGCACTATCTGGTCGGTGGCGTGCTGGTTCTGGTGCCTCTGCTGCTGATCCTGCGCCAGCCCGATCTCGGCACGGCGCTGATGATCGGCGCCTCGGGCTTCTATCTGCTGTTCTTCGCCGGCCTGCCGTGGAAGGTGATTCTCGGCGGCGGGGTGCTTGGCGCGGCCAGCCTGCCCGTGGTGTGGGGGGTTCTGCACGACTACCAGCAGCGCCGTGTGCTGACTTTGCTCGATCCCGCGTCCGACCCGCTGGGCGCCGGCTACCACATCATCCAGTCCACCATCGCGATCGGCTCGGGCGGGATGTTCGGCAAGGGCTGGATGCAGGGCTCGCAAAGCCAGCTTGATTTCATTCCGGAGCGGACAACCGATTTCGTGTTTGCCGTGTTCGGCGAGGAATTCGGCTACGTCGGGGCGATTTTCCTGGTGGGGCTGTATCTGGCCATTGTCGCGCGCGGCCTGGTCATCGCGGCGCGGGCGCCGACGCTGTTCGGCCGGCTGATGGCGGCCACGCTGAGCCTCAATCTGTTCACCTACGCATTCGTCAACATGGGCATGGTGTCGGGCATCCTGCCGGTGGTCGGCGTGCCGTTGCCGCTGATGAGCTACGGCGGCACCGCGCTCATCACGCTGCTGCTGGGGATGGGCATCCTGATGAGCGTGGCGACGCATCGCCAGCTCAACAAATCGTGACGCGTTAAAATGCAGCCATGAACAAGATATCGATACCGATCCTGGGCATGCTTGCCTTCGTGCTGGCGCTCACCGGTTGCGGCAGCTCGCCACCCGCCAAGCAGGCCACCAGCGCGCCAAAAAACGGCGGATACTACCTCGACGACGGTCCCGGGGCCCGCCCGCCGGCTAATCTGGATGCCGTTCCCGATGCGGTGCCGCGCGACGAACCGCTGCACCGCTTCGCCAATCGCACCTATGCCGTGCTGGGCAATACCTACACGCCGCAGACCGAACGCCGCGCGCACAGCGAGGAAGGCCTGGCCTCGTGGTACGGCCGCCGCTTCCACGGCAAAAAAACCGCATCGGGCGAGGTCTACGACATGTATGCCATGACCGCCGCGCATCCCACCCTGCCGATCCCGAGTTACGCGCGGGTCACCGCGCTCGACAACGGCAAGTCCGTGGTGGTGCGCATCAACGATCGTGGCCCGTTTCACGGCAAGCGCGTCATCGACCTGTCGTACACCGCCGCCCACAAGCTCGGCTACCTGAAGCGCGGCAGCACCCGGGTACGGGTGGAAAGCCTCGACCCGGCCGCCTATGACACGCAGGGCGAGGCGTTGAAAGAAGGGATCTACCTGCAGGTGGGCGCGTTTTCGTACGCCGATCATGCGCAGCAATTGCTTGCCCGCCTGAGGCGCGCGCTCGATCTCGACGCCGGCCGCAGCCGTGTGGTGCTCAATGACGCCCTGCACCGCGTGCAGCTCGGGCCTTATCCCGCTGACGACGCGGCGCAGGCGGATCGCGCGCGGGTGCGGGAACGTCTCGACCTGAATGCTGTCTTGGTCAGACGCGATTGATTTAAGGGCCAGGCATGAAGATCTTTTGGCTGGGGCTGGCGCTCCTGCTTTCCACATCGGCCTGGGCGGCGCCTGCCGGCATCATGGCGCGCGCCTGGGTGGTGATCGACCAGACCAGCGGACGCGAGCTGGCTTCGTATCAGGCCGATCTGCCGCTGGCGCCGGCCTCGCTGACGCAACTGATGACGGCCTATGTGCTGTTGGGCGATATCCGCAAGAACAAGTTGAGCCTGGGCGAGGCGCTGACCGTGCCGGAATCCGCCACCGAGGCCGACGGCGCACGCGTGTTTCTCAAGGCGGGCGAACAGGTGAGCGTCGACATCCTGCTGCAGGCGATGCTGGTGCAGTCGGCCAGCGATGCCACGCTTGCGCTGGTGGCCGCGGCCGACGGCAGCGAGGCGGCGTTTGTCGAACGCATGAACCGCGAAGCCAAGCGGCTCGGCATGGCCAAAACCCGCTTCATGAACGCCACCGGATTGACCGAGCCGGGGCACGAATCGAGCGCCCGCGACCTCGCCGTGCTGTCGCGCGCGCTGTTGCGCGATTTTCCCGAGCGGAAGGATTTATTCACGCAAAAGGAACTGGCCTTCAAGGGCATTACGTACTACAACGGCAATCGCCTGTTGTGGCGCGACAGCACGGTGACCGGACTCAAGGTCGGGCGCACCGTCCAGGCCGGTTTCTGCATGGCTGCGTCGGCCCGGCGCGGCGACCAGCGCCGCATCGCCGTGGTGCTGGGCGGTCGGTCCGACGCCCAGCGCACCCAGGATGCCCTGCGCTTGCTCAATTACGGCTTCGAGAATTTCGAAAGCGTGCGGCTCTACCGCGCGCAGCAGCCGGTCAAGGTGGCGCCCCTCTACCGCGGCGCGCGTTCGATGGTGAGCATGGGGTTTGCGCAGGATTTCCATTTGCTGGTTCCCACGGGCAGCGCTGTTCGCGTCAAGGCCGAAGTCATCACCCGGCAGCCGATCGTGGCGCCGGTGCGCAGAGGCCAGCGCATGGGGACGCTGCGGCTGGTACTCGACGGCAAGCCGGTCGGCGACTATCCCCTGGTCGCGCTGCACGATGTCGCCGTGGCCGGCATCTTCGGGCGCGGCTGGGATTCGATCCGGCTCTTCTTCGCGAAATGAGCGCTTATCTCAACGGCCGGTTCCTGCCGCTTGCCGAAGCGAAGGTTTCGGTGCTCGACCGCGGCTTTGTCTTCGGCGACGGCGTCTACGAACTGATTCCGGTGTACTCGAAGAAGCCGTTCCGGCTCGACGAACACCTGCGCCGCCTGCAGGGCAGCCTCGACGGCATTCGCCTGGCCAACCCGCATGAAACCGGGGCTTGGCACGAATTGATCCTGCGGCTGGTCGAACTGCAGGACTTCGCCGACCAGTCGGTCTACATCCAGGTGACGCGCGGCACGCCTGTTCAAGGGCAGCCGCCGCGCGATCATGCCTTTCCGCGGGGCGTGCCGCCGACCGTCTTCATGTTCTCACAGCCGCTGGTGACGTCCACTCCCGCCCAAAAGGCCGCCGGGGTGTGCGCCGTCAGCGCCGTCGACAACCGCTGGCTGCGCTGCAACATCAAGGCGATCTCGCTGCTGGCCAACATCCTGCTGCGGCAGCAGGCGGTCGACGCCGACTGTGCCGAAACCGTGATGCTGCGCGACGGCTTCCTGACCGAAGGCGCGGCAAGCAATATTTTCGTGGCGAAGGACGGCGTGCTGCGGGCGCCGCCGCCGTCCAGCCTGATGTTGACCGGCGTCACCTACGACGTGGTGCTGGAACTTGCCGCCGCGCACGGCATTCCGCATGAGGTACGGGCGATTTCCGAGGCCGAGGTGCGCAGTGCCGACGAGCTGTGGATGACCTCCTCGACCAAGGAAATCATGGCCATTGTGAAGCTCGACGGCGTGCCGGTCGGCGCCGGCGTGCCGGGACCGCTGGCGCAGCGGATGGACGGCTTGTATCAAACTTTCAAGCAGCAGGTCATGCGCGCATGAGCGAAGAAGAGACGCTGCTGAAATTCCCCACCGATTTCCCGGTCAAGATCATGGGCGAGCGGCGCGACGACTTCGCGCAGGCCATGGTCGAACTGGTGCTGCGCCACGCCCCCGATTTCAGGGCCGAAACCATCGAGATGCGGGCGTCCAGCGGCGGCAACTACCTGTCGGTGACCTGCGTGGTGCGCGCCACCTCGAAGGCGCAGCTCGATGCGCTGTATCGCGAGATCACGGCGCATCCGTGGGTGAAGATGGCGTTGTGAGCGGAGGGCGGAGAGTAGAGAGCGGAGAGCCGAGAGCGGAGGGCGGGGAGCGGGCGCTGATCCGGGAGTTGGGGCGGGTCGAGTACGAGCCGACCTGGCGGGCGATGCAGGATTTCACCGCGCGGCGCACGGCCGACACCCCGGACGAGCTGTGGCTGCTGGAGCATCCGCCGGTCTATACCCAGGGGCAGGCCGGCCGTGCCGAGCATCTGATCGCCGCCACTGAGGTCCCCGTGGTGTCGATCGACCGCGGCGGCCAGATCACCTACCACGGGCCGGGGCAGGTGGTGGCCTATGTGCTGGTAGACCTGCGGCGGCGCGGCTATGGCATCCGCGAACTGGTGGCGCGCATGGAACAGGCTGTCATCAACGTGCTGGCGGCCCAGGGGGTGACTGCCGCGCGGCTGGCCGGCGCCCCCGGCATCTATGTCGACGGCGCCAAAATCGCCGCGCTCGGCCTGCGCGTCAAGCACGGCTGCACCTATCACGGCCTGGCATTCAACGTCGACATGGACCTGGCGCCGTTCGCCGCGATCAACCCGTGCGGCTACGCCGGGATGCCGGTGACGCAATGCCGCGATCTCGGCGTGAAGTTGTCCCCGCCGCAGGCCGGGCAGGCGCTCGCCCAAGCCTTGCTCGACACGATTTATTCCTGACTGATTTTCAGCCAAAGGCTTTCCCGATTGGGATGCCCCTGTAGTCTTCCCTGGCCCCTGGCCCCTGGCCCCTGACCCCTGACCCCTGACCCTACCTCCCCAGCAACTCCCGGATCGCCCGGATCATTTCCGGATGATCGAATTCGCGCCCGCCGATGGCGCTGGCGACGATGCGCCCCTGCTTGTCGACCAGGAAGGTGGTCGGCAGCCCCGCCACTTTCCACGCCTGCATGGTGCGGCTGCGGGTGTCGAGCAGGATGGGGAAGGTCAGGGTGGTGTCGAGCTGGCCGGTGAAGGTCTCGATGGTGTCGGCATTCTCGCCGACATCCACCGCCAGCACGCTGAAGGCCTCGCCCTTGAGTGTCTGCGACAGGCGTTCCATCGACGGCATTTCGCGCCGGCACGGCGGACACCAGGTGGCCCAGAAATTGATCAGTACGACCTTGCCTTTGAGTTGCGCGAGGTCGTACGGCTGGCCGTCGAGGTCTTTGAGCTTGAGCGCCGGGGCGGGCTTGGGCGCCTGCCTGGTCAGGCTGTGGGACAGGGGCGGCAGGTCGGCCGCAATGGCGCTCACCACCGGCACGCCCGGCAAACAAAGCACGGCAAACGCCATGCTCGCCAATCGATTACGCATTTTCATCCGCACACCTCACCTGTTCGAGTTTTCCTGAATGTTGCTTGCCGTCGGCGCGCCAGACGAAGCGCAGCGTGAACGCGCCGCCGCGCGGCACGCTGTAGCTCGTCATGCCCTGGTTCCAGTCGCCCGGCGCAAAGGTTTGCGTGGCGGGGAACTGCGCCCAGGCAAAGGCGATACGCGCCGATTCCGGAACGCCCTGCCGCTTCCAGAGGCGTTCCCACTGGGTCTTGCTGCGGATGGCGCGCGGCGGCTGCCCGGCCGGTTCATAGCGCCAGTCGGCCAGCCGGTGGCGGATCGGCGCGTCGCCGACATTGCGCACCACGGTCATGAAGACGCACTCGGCGGCGTAGCGTTCCGCCGCTTCGGGCGAGAATCCGCGCGCCTGATAAAAACCGCGTGCCTGGTCCGGACTGATCTGGGTCAGGCGCACCTGGATTCCGGCGGTTTCGGTTTGCCAGGTGGCGAGCCCGGTTTCAGCATCCACGCTGGTCTCGGTGCCGGCAAGAGATGCAGCACTCCACATGGCCAGCAGGGTCAGGGGCAGTCGTCGCATAGGATAAAATTCGAACTCAACGTTGTTCCGAGCAGATTATGGCAGATCCCACCCAGCACAAAGGCGCGGCGAAGACCGCACGCATCCCGATCAAGATCGTACCGCAACCCCGGATGAGGTTGCCGTCGTGGATTCGCGCCAAATCGTCCAACGTGCCCAATGTCGGGCGCCTGAAGGATATCCTGCGCGAGGCGAAGCTGCACACCGTGTGCGAGGAAGCCTCGTGCCCCAATCTGGGTGAATGCTTCGGCCACGGCATCGCCACCTTCATGATCCTCGGCGACCTGTGTACGCGGCGCTGCCCGTTCTGCGACGTCGGCCACGGCACCCCGCTTCCGCCGGACGTGGACGAGCCGCGCCATCTGGCCGAAACAATCGCGCTGATGGCGCTGAAATACGTGGTGATCACCAGCGTCGACCGCGACGACCTGCGCGATGGCGGCGCCGGGCATTTTGCGCTGTGCATCGCGGCGGTGCGCGAAGCCTCACCGGCTACCCGCATCGAAATCCTCACCCCGGATTTCCGCGGCCGCCTCGACAAGGCGCTCGCCATGCTCGATCGTGCGCCGCCCGATGTGATGAACCACAATCTGGAAACCGTGCCACGCCTGTACAAGGCGGCGCGCCCCGGCGCCGACTACGCGCACTCGCTGAAATTGCTGCAGGACTTCAAGACGCGCCATCCGGACATCGTCACCAAATCCGGCCTGATGCTGGGCCTGGGCGAGGAAGACGACGAGATTCTGCAGGTGATGCGCGACCTGCGCGCACACGGCGTCGACATGCTCACCCTCGGCCAGTACCTGCAGCCCTCGCAGCATCATCTGCCGGTGCTGCGCTTCGTGACCCCCGAACGCTTCGCCCAGTTCGAGCAGGAAGCGTTGGCGATGGGTTTCAAGCATGCGGCCTGCGGGCCGATGGTGCGGTCGAGCTACCACGCCGACCAGCAGGCCGCAGGCGTCTGATTATTCCGGGCTGATCATTTCAGCAGCCGTTTCCGCGTCAGCGCCAGCGCGATGACATAGCCCAGGCTGCCGTAAATCAGCAGCGCCACGACGTGCAGCGCGATGTTGCCGGGCATGTTGCCGACGACCAGCGGGCGCGCCAGGTCGATGGCGTGGGTGAGCGGCAGCCAGGCCGACACCGCCTGCACCGGCAGAGGCAGTTGCGACACCGGGAAGAACACGCCGCACAGAAGTACCATCGGCGTGATCACCAGGGTGAAGTAGTAGAGGAAAAAGTCGTAGCTGGGCGACACCGCGTTCATCACCAGCCCCAGGCCGCCGAAGCAGAAGCCGACCAGCGCCACCACCGGGACGATCCACAGCGTCATCCAGAAGTTGCCGTAGAGGCCCAGCCCCCAGATCACCGCCAGAATCGCCACCCCGGAGAGCAGGCTTTTCGCCACCGCCCAGGTGAGTTCGCCCAGCATGACGTCGTCGAGCGTCATCGGCGCGTTGAGGATGGCGTCCCAGGTGCGCTGTACGTGCATGCGCGAGAAGCTCGAATACAGCACCTCGAAGGTGGCGGCATTCATCGTGCTGTAGGCGACCGTGCCGGCGGCGAGGAAGGTGAGGTAGGGCATGCCGCCGACATCGGGCAAGAGGCTGCCGAGGCCGTAGCCGAGGCCCAGCATGTAGAGCATCGGGTCGGCCAGGTTGCCGAGGATGGACGGAATGGCGAGCTTCCTCCACACCAGGTAGTTGCGCTGCCACACCGGGATGAAGCGCCAGGACAGGCGAGGGAGTCGCAGGTTGGAACGCATTTTCATCATCTAATCCCGCAGATCCCGCCCGGTGAGCTTGAGGAACACGTCCTCCAGGTTGGACGGTCGGTGCAGGTAGCGCAGCGCGGGCGCCCGCTTCAGCGCGTCGATCACCTGCTCGGCATTACAGGTGTAGCAGAACAGGGTTTCGCCGACGGTCTCAAAGCGCTGGCAGACCCCGCCGGCGTGATCGCGCCTCCAGGCGTCCAGCCCCTCGCCGTAGACCTCGACCACGGCCGGCTCGATGTGCGATTCGATCAGCGCGCGCGGCGCGCCTTCGGCCACCAGGCAGCCATGGTCGAGGATGGCCAGCCGGTCGGTGAGGCGTTCGGCTTCCTCCATGAAATGCGTGGTCAGCACGATGGTCTTGCCGTCCGCGATCAGCCGCCGCAGGCCCTGCCAGATGAGGTGGCGCGCCTGCGGGTCGAGGCCGGTGGTGGGCTCGTCGAGAAACAGGATGTCGGGGTCGTGCACCAGCGCGCGCGCCAGCGTCAGCCGTCGCTTCATGCCGCCCGACAGCTGGGCGATCTGCGCGTCGGCCTTGCTGGCGAGCCCGGCGAATTCCAGCAGTTCGGGCAATCGCGCGGCAATGGCGGCCTTGTCCATGCCGAAATAGCGGCCGTAGGCGAGCAGGTTTTCGCGCACCGAAAAGTCCGGGTCTAGGTTGTCCATCTGCGGCACCACGCCGACCTTCATGCGCGCCTCGCGCGCATGCCGCGGCACCGCGATGCCGGCCAGTTCGATGCTGCCGGCGTCGGGCTCGATCAGCCCCAGCAGCAGCCTCAGCGTGGTGGTCTTGCCGGCGCCGTTGGGGCCCAAAAGGCCGAAGCATTCGCCGCGCCGCACGCTCAGGTCGAGGCCGCGCACCACCTCGGTGTCGCCGTATCTTTTCGTCAGGCCGCGTACCTTCAGCACGGGCATGCCTCCAGAAACGCCTGCTTCAGTTCCTTCAGCTTGCCGTGGAAAAAATGGCCGGCATCGGGGATCGATTTTACGGTCAATTTTTGCTGCTCGGCCCACAGGCGGATCGCGGCGGGCGGGATGAGTTCGTCGGCGTCGCCATAGATCACCACGGTGTCCGCCGGCACCGGGTCGAACTCGTACATGGTGACCGCCGGGGCGACCAGGATCAGGCGCTTGGCGTGCAGTTCCTGGCGCAGCCGGTGCTGCACGAAGGCGCCGAACGAGAATCCGGCCAGCGCCCACGGCAGGCCGGGATAGCTCGCTTCGACGAAGCGGGCGACCGCCAGCAGGTCGTCGGTTTCGCCCATCCCGGCGTCGAATTCGCCGTCGCTCATGCCGACGCCGCGAAAGTTCGGCCGCACGCTGACCCAGCCGGCCTCGTTGGCTGCGCGGGCCAGGGTGGTGACGACCTTGTTGTCGAGGCTGCCGCCGTGCAGCGGATGCGGATGGGCCACCAGCAGCAGGCCGCGGCGATCGGTCTCGGGGTCGTCGATCACGGTTTCCAGCTTGCCGACTGAAACCGGAATGCGCAGCTTATAGCGTTTTATTTTGGCCGCTTCGCCCGTCCGTTTCACTTCAGTTGCAGACGCTCGACGATACGCCCCTCTTTGAGGTGGACCTCGAAGATTTCGTCGATGTCGGTCTCGTCCACGTAGGTGTACCAGACACCTTCCGGATACACCACCAGCAGCGGGCCCTCGTCGCAGCGGTCGAGGCAGCCGGCGCTGTTGATGCGGCATTTGCCTTCGCCGTTGAGGTCGGCCTGCTTGACCTTCTTCTTCAGGTAGTCGCGCATGTGCTGGCCGCCCGAGGCGCCGCAGCATTTGGCGCCGTCCTCGCGCAGGTTGGTGCAGAAAAAGACGTGGTGCTTGTAATACAGGTCAGTCATTTCTCGAATTCCGAATATTTGAGGGCATTGCCGTGCGATTTTTCGACCGGGTATTTTCGCGCATTGAGCGCCAGCTTGTCGGCGGCGGCATCGAGCAGGTCGATGCCCAGCAGATCGGCCAGCCGGGTCAGGTAGATCAGCACGTCGGCGATTTCCTGGCGCACTGCCTCGTACTGCTCGGCGCTCAGGTGCTGGCTTTGCTCCGGGGTCAGCCACTGGAAGGGTTCCAGCAGTTCCGCCGCTTCAACGGAGAGCGCCATGACCAGGTTCTTGGGCGTATGGTAGCTTTCCCATGCGCGTGCCCGGGCGAATTCGCGGATGCGCAGACGCAGGGTGTCGAGGTTGTCGATTTCGTGAGGGCTCATGGGGCGGCATGATACCGCGACAGGCGGCGGGCGTACGACACCCGTGTCGGGTTGCCGACGCCCTGGCCGGCGTGCGGCCCTTGCTTAACAAGCCGGCCGGAACGTCTATAGTCTGGCTTGGGGCTTGCTTATAGTCCCAGGCGATGGGTGTAACTCGCTCAGGCATAATGCCAGCGGATTAACTGCATATTAAAAGGGAGTGTGGACATGTTTTCGATCAACAAGCATATCGCACGCGCCGGCGTGGTGCTGGCCGTTGCTGCCATGGCGGGCTGCGCCGGCACGCCGACCTATCCGCCTGCGCCCGAACGCACCGGGCAGTTCGACTGGAATTACCTGGTCGGCCCGGGCGACTCGGTCAATGTGTTTGTCTGGCGCAATCCCGAGGTGTCCGGCAGCTTCCCGGTGCGCCCCGACGGCAAGATGACCATGAACCTGATCGAGGACCTGCAGGCCTCCGGCAAGACCCCCACCCAGCTGGCACGCGACATTGAAAAAGCGCTGGCCAAATACATCCAGGAACCCATCGTCACCGTCATCGTCGGCGGCGGCGTCGGTCCGTTCGACCAGCAGCTCCGCGTGGTCGGCGAGGCGGCCAAGCCGCAGGCGCTCAACTATCGTGAAAAAATGAGCCTGATCGACCTGATGATCGCGGTCGGCGGCCTCACCGATTTTGCCGCGGGCAACAAGGCATACATCCTGCGTACCGAAAACGGCAAGCAGGAACGTCTCGGCGTGCGTCTGGAAGACCTGCTGCGAGGCGGCGACATTTCAGCCAACGTCGACATGCGCCCGGGCGATGTGCTGGTGGTGCCTGAAAGTTTGTTCTAAGGTTTTCTGCGCCGCATTTTGCGGCGCTTCTTGATGGAACGCCGTTATGGATCAAATACTTCAACAAATACTGGGTTATGCCAAGGCTACCTGGCGGCGCCGCTGGTGGGGCGTAGTGGTGGCCTGGCTGGTGTGCATCGTCGGCTGGACCTGGGTGATGACGATCCCCGACCGTTATGAGGCGTCGGCGCGCGTCTATGTGGATACCCAAACCTTGTTGAAGCCGCTGCTGGCGGGACTGGCGGCTGAGCCCAATGTGCAGCAGCAGATCAAGATGATGACGCGCCAGCTGGTCAGCCGGCCGACCCTGGAAAAGGTCGCGCGCATGACCGACCTCGACGTGAGGGCCAAAACACCCGAGCAGACCGAGGCATTGCTGAACGGACTGGCGAGCAGGATTGCCATCGCCGACGCCGGCCGCGAAAACCTCTACACCATCAGCTATCAGGATCCCGATGGCGATCTGGCCAAGAAGGTCGTGCAGTCGCTGCTGACCATTTTTGTGGAAACCAGCCTCGGCAAGACCCGCCAGGACATTTCCAGCTCGCAGCGCTTCATCGAGGACCAGCTGCAGCAATACCAGCAGAAGCTCACCGACGCCGAAACCGCGCTCACGGAATTCAAGCGGACGCACATCGGCATGATGCCGGGGCAGGGCGGCGGCTACTACGCCAAGCTGGCCGAAACTTCGGCGCTGCTGCGCCAGGCGCAGTTGGACCAGCAGGAAGCCGTCAACCGCCGCAACCAGCTCAAGCGCCAGCTGGAAGACGAAGAGCCCGAGCTCACCGCCGCGGCGATGGCATCGAGTAACAGCGAGATCGACGGCCGCATTCAGGCGCTGGAAAAGCAGATGGATCAGTTGCGCATGAAATATACCGACCTGCATCCCGATATCCAGTCGACCAGGCGCCTGATTGAAAGGCTGGAAGAACAGAAGAAAATCGATCTGGCCGGGCGCAAGGCCGATCCGGCCGGGGCACGAATCCAGAATCCGGTCTATCAGCAGCTGACCATCGCCATCGCCGAGGCGGATGCCACGGTGTCTTCGCTGAGCGCCCGGGTGGCCGAATACCAGCGCCGCTATAGCGAGTTGCGCAATGCGTCCAACATGATTCCGCAGGTGGAGCAGGATTACACCCAGCTGATGCGTGACTACGACGTCTACCGGCAAAACTACGATGCGCTGCTGAAGCGCCGCGAATCGGTCACCATGTCGGGCGAGGTCGAAAGCAAGACCGACACCGTCGACTTCCGCGTGATCGACCCGCCCTTCGTGCCGAGTCAGCCGGCGGGGCCGGATCGTCCGCTGCTGCTGTCGCTGGTGACGCTGGGCGGACTCGGCGCCGGTATCGCGGTGGCCTTCCTGCTGAGCCAGCTTCGCCGCACCGTGACCGACCGCCGCGCCCTGCGCGAGCTGACCGGGTTGCCGCTGCTCGGCGCAGTATCGCGGGTGGAAACCGACGAGTCCCGCCGCCGCAAGCGCAAGGGCTTGCTGGCCTATCTGGCCGCATTGGGCAGCCTGATCGGCGCGTATGGCGCCGTGATGATCCTGCAGCTGCTTGTGTCGCGCGCAGGCTAGGAGAAACCATGAGCATTATTGAACAAGCAGCCGGCAAGATTGGCGCGGGCGTATCCCGTCCGGCGTCCGATGGCGGCAACGGCGATTCCGGCCGCGACGCCAGTCTGATCGAGAATGCGCTCAACAAGCAGCGCAGCGGCCACGCCGCCCCTTTTGTCGCCACCCCGGTCGAGCCGATGTTCAATGCGTCGGATGCCGACGCGGTGCTGGAAGGCAACAGCCAGGTGCAGTCGATCAACCTTGCGCGCCTGCACCGCATGGGCGTGGTGTCGCCGGACGCCGAGAAAAGCCAGATCGCCGAAGAGTTCCGCATCATCAAGCGTCCGCTCATCGCCAACGCCTTCGGCCAGGGCGCCGCGCGGGTCAAGAACGGCAACCTCATCATGATCACCAGTTCGCTGCCGGGGGAGGGCAAGAGCTTCTGCGCCATCAACCTGGCCATTTCGATGGCGATGGAAATGGATCGTACCGTGCTGCTGATCGACGCCGACGTCGCCAAGCCGCGCATTCCCGAGTATCTCGGCATTCACGCCGACAAGGGCTTGCTCGACGTGCTGCAGGACAAGGACCTGAAGCTGTCCGACGTGCTGATCCGCACCGACATCTCCAAGCTGACCGTGCTGCCCGCCGGCCGCACCTATAAGCGCGCGACCGAACTGCTGGCGAGCGCCGCCATGACCCGCCTGATCGAGGATATCGGCAACCGCTACCCGGACCGCATCATTCTTTTCGATTCGCCACCGCTGCTGGCGACCAGCGAGTCGAGCGTGCTGGCCACCCACATGGGACAGATCGTCATGGTGGTGGAAGCCGAGCGGACCTCGCAGGAGGCCGTTCGCGAAGCCTTGAGCCACATCCAGTCATGCGAAGTGGTGGGCATGTTGCTGAACAAGACCACACCGACCCCGGGCGCAGATTATTACTATGGCTACTATGGCAGTTACGGCAAATAAGCCCTGCCCGCGCAGCCCGGCTTTCCCGGCAGGCGCGGGCTGTATTTTCATGGCGATGGCTTTTGCAATGCCCGCGCACGCCCTCGACTGGCGCCTTGAGCGCAGCGTCAGCGCGTCGGCCAGCTTTACCGACAATGTCAATCAAAGCGCGACGGACCCGGAAAATGCGCTGATCCTCAGCGTGACCCCGAGTTTTACGCTGCGCTCCCTGGGGTCGCGGCGGGTGCAGGCCACCCTGCAATATGGCCTGACAGGGGTGGCACGCTCCGGCGAGGACGATCGCACCGACCTCCATCACAACCTCAACGCCATGGGCAAAGCCGAGTTGATCGATGACTTCCTGTTCATCGACGGCAGCGCCCGCATCTCGCAGGAACTGATTTCGCTGCTGGGTTCGCCGGCCGACGCCGAGATCAACGACCGTAACCGCGCCACTGTCGGCACCTATACCATCAGTCCCTACATCCAGCAGCGCATCGGCGCCTTCGCCAATGCGCAGGCGCGCTACACCAATTCCGGCGCCATTTTCGAAAACGATGTCGCGTCCGACGCGACCAGCAATGCGTTCAATGCCTCGCTCAACAGCGGCACCCGCTTCACCGACCTGAGCTGGGGGCTGAGCTACTCGATCCGTGAGGTCGACAACCGCGACGAGAATGTCGGCGATTCGACCTTCGAGCGCGTGACGGCCTCGGCGGGTTATGTCCTGAGCCGCAAGTTTCGCGTATTCGGCAGCGTCGGGCAGGAATGGAACGATTTCCTGAGCGCCACCGAAACCGATGGATCTTCCTGGAGCGTGGGCGCCGGCTGGGCGCCCACGCGCCGCACCAGCCTCGAAGCCTCGGTCGGCGAGCGCTTCTTCGGCAATACCTACAGCGCGACGGCACGTCACCGCACCCGCGCCTCGAACTGGAATCTGAGTTATGTCGAAGATGTCAGCGACATCAGCCAGTTTCTGGGAACGACCGGCACGATGCATGACTATCAGTGTCTTGTGGATGGAGAGATTCAAATCTTCGAGGATTGGCCATTCAGCTTTCCGCCTGCCCCTACGAACTGCGTGAGCTTCAATGCAAGGCCCGGCCTGCTGTTCGATTTGCGCAACGGCGTCTTCGTCTCAAAAACCCTGCGCGCAGGGGTGAGTTGGGGGAAAGGCAAGCTCAACTATTCGCTGAGTGCATTCGACAGCCGCCGCGACTACCAGCTGCTCGACAGCGAGGATCGCAGCCGCGGCGTCACCGGCGCGGTGAATTACCGCTACGCTCCCAAGACCAACGTTATCGGCAGCGTCGGCCTGACCCGCAACGAAGTGCCTGCCACCCTCTCCGGCGCCGCCGATCGGGAGGACGACCTGCTCACCCTTTCGCTTGGCATCAACCATCAATTCGCCGCCGATTTGAGCGGCGCATTGGCCTTCCGCCACATCCAGCGGGATTCGAACGTGGCGGATGCCGACTACGAAGAAAACCGCCTCACGGCCTCGGTCAACATGCGCTTCTGACCAGTCTTCCGGCATGGCACAGCCGTTGCTTCGCATCCTGCGTGCACACGGGCTGTGCCACTCTCAGAAAACGGACCGTTCATGTACGAAGATTACTACCGCTTCAGTGCCAAACCCTTTCAGCTCAACCCCGACCCGCGTTTTTTCTATGGCTCCAAGGGGCACAAGCGGGCGATGGCGTATCTCGATTACGGCCTGTCGCTCGGTGAGGGCTTCATCGTCATCACCGGCGAGGTCGGCGCCGGCAAGACCACGCTGGTGCGCAATCTGTTTCGCCAGCTCGAAGCCCACAACCTGATCGCCGCGCAGCTGGTGTCGACGCAGCTGGATGCCGAAGACACGCTGCGCAGCGTCGCGGCCTCGTTCGGGCTGGAGCACGAGGGCCTGACCAAGTCGGCGCTGCTGAAGAACCTGGAAGACTTTCTGATCGCGGCCACCCGCCAGGGCAAGCGTGCGCTGCTGGTGGTCGACGAAGCGCAGAACCTCACCCCGCGCGCGGTCGAGGAACTGCGCATGCTGTCCAACTACCAGAACAACGAGCGCTCGCTGATCCAGACCTTTCTGCTGGGCCAGCCCGAGTTCCGCGGCATCCTGCAAAGCCCCGACATGCAGCAACTGCGCCAGCGCGTGGTGGCCTCGTATCACCTGGGGCCGATCGATGCGGACGAGACGCGCGGCTACATCGAGCATCGCCTGCGCACCGTCGGCTGGCAGGGCAACCCCGGCTTCGATGCGAAAGCTTTTGCCGCGTTGCACCGTTTTACCGGTGGCATCCCGCGCCGCATCAACACCACCTGCGACCGTCTGCTGCTGTTCGGCTTTCTTGAAGAGAAGACCCATTTCGACGAGGCCGAGGTCAACGAGGTCATCGCCGACCTGAAGAACGAGGTCGCGCACCAGGATTTTCACGGCGCCACCGGCATCAACGGCAGCGCGCCCAACGGCGGCATGCCGCACAACGAAGATACCGCGCTGTTGACCCATCGGGTCGAGCAGATGGAGCGCTCGGTCAACCGCATCCTGCCCATCGTGCGCAAGATTCTCTACACCGTGAGCGAGCGCGACGCGGCGGCGGACGAAGCTGCGCCGGCAGACAACCAAGACAGCACACACTAAGCCATGACCCAGGTCTTATGCGTCGCGGGCGCGCGCCCGAATTTCATGAAAATCGCCCCGGTGATGGCCGCGCTGGCCGAGACCGGGATCGCCGCCCAGCTGCTGCACACCGGCCAGCATTACGACGCGGCCATGAGCGACAGCTTCTTTGCCGACCTCGGCATCCCGCGTCCCGACCATCATCTGGAGGTCGGCTCCGGCAGCCACGCGGTGCAGACCGCCGAGGTGATGAAGCGCTTCGAACCGGTGCTCGAAAGCGTGCAGCCGCGGGCGATCCTGGTGGTGGGCGACGTCAATTCCACCCTCGCCTGCGCCCTGGTGGCGGCCAAGCGCGGGGTGCGGGTGATCCATGTCGAAGCCGGCCTCAGGAGCTACGACCGCGGCATGCCGGAAGAAATCAACCGCGTGCTCACCGACCAGATTTCCGACCTGCTGTTCATCACCGAAAAGAGCGCGCTCGCCAACCTCGTGCGCGAAGGCATCGACCCCGCGCGCGTCGAGTTCGTCGGCAACGTGATGATCGACACCCTGTATCGCAACCTCGAACATGCGGTGCCGGCCAGCCGGACCCTCGGCACGAGGCTGCCGCAGTATGCGGTGCTGACGCTGCATCGGCCGTCCAACGTCGACGACCCCGCCACGCTTGCCGGCCTGCTCGACGCGATCGGCGAAATCAACCGCAGCCTTCCGGTGGTGATGCCGTTGCATCCGCGCACCCGCGGCAACATCGAAAAGTTCGGCTTCACCGCCAGGCTCGACGGCCTGCACATCCTGCCGCCGGTGGGTTATCTCGAAATGCTCGGCCTGATGCGCGATGCCAGACTGGTGCTCACCGATTCCGGCGGGATCCAGGAAGAGACCACCGCGCTGGGCGTGCCTTGCCTCACCCTGCGCGAGAACACCGAACGTCCGATCACTCTCGACGAAGGCACCAACACCCTGGTCGGCGCCGATCCCGCCGCGATCCGGGCGGCGTTCAACGAAGTCATGACCCGCGGCGGCAAGGCCGGGCGCATTCCCGAATACTGGGACGGCCGCGCGGCGATACGCATTGCCTATACGCTGAAAGGCTGGCTGCCGCAGCGGAAGGGCGCCAGCGCCATTTCTGGCATCAAGGCGGCGTAAATGGCGGGCATTAAAAATGCCATGTCGGTCGACGTCGAGGACTATTTCCAGGTCTCGGCGTTCGCCCCGCACATCCGCCGCGAAGACTGGGACAGCCTGCCGTGCCGGGTCGAGCGCAACGTCGACGCGATCCTCGGCCTGCTCGATGAGGCCGATGTTCGTGCCACCTTCTTCACCCTCGGCTGGATCGCCGAGCGCTACCCGCAGGTGGTGCGGCGCATCATCGACGGCGGCCACGAACTCGCCAGCCACGGCTACGGCCACCAGCGCGCATCCGACCTCACGCCGGCCGCATTCCGCGACGACATTACCCGTGCCAAATCGCTCCTCGAAGACCTCGGCGGCGTCGCCATCCGCGGCTACCGCGCGCCGAGCTTTTCCATCGGCCAGGACAACTGGTGGGCGGTCGAGGAACTGGAAAACGCCGGTTACGCGTACAGCTCCAGCATCTATCCGGTCAAACACGATCACTACGGCATGCCCGACGCGCCGCGCTTTCCGCACCGGCCCAATGGCGAGGCCGGCATCCTCGAACTGCCGCCGACCACGCTGCCGTTGCTGGGCCGCAACCTGCCCGCTGCCGGCGGCGGCTGGTTCCGCCTGCTGCCGTACGAGGTGTCGCGCTGGATGCTGCGGCGCGTCAACGCGCGGGACCAGGCGCCGTGCATGTTCTATTTCCATCCCTGGGAACTCGACGCCGGGCAGCCGCGCCAGCACGGCATTTCCGCCAAAACGCGCTTTCGCCATTACGTCAATTTGCAACGCATGCCGGGCAGACTACGAAAATTACTGAACGACTTTGAATGGGACCGCGTGGACCGCGTGTTCCTCGCTGACCAATGAATCTGGCCGAACAATTTTGTAGGAGCGGCGTCCTCGCCGCGAATGCGGGTGGCAATCGCGGCGTGGACGCCGGTGCGCGGTCGTTGCCGACTTGTCGGCTATACAACCACGGCCTACCCTTTGCGGGTGCGCCTGCGGAAGCAAATGTCACGGTGCGCATGCTGCAGGCGAATGACCTCGCGCGCTGGGACGCCTACGTTCATCTACATCCGGACGCGACCTTCTTTCACCGCGCCGGCTGGCGCCGGGTGATCGAGGAGGCGTTCGGCCATCGCACGCATTTTCTGCTGGCCGAGCGCGGTGGCGAAGTGGTGGGGGTTTTGCCGCTGGCCGAAATCAACAGCCGGCTGTTCGGCCACGGCCTCGGTTCGCTGCCGTTCTGCGCCTACGGCGGCATCCTCGCCGACCACGACGCGGCGTATCGCGCGCTTGACGAAGCGGCCCAGGCGCTCGCCAAGAAGCTCGGAGTGGGTGCGCTCGAATACCGCAACCAGGCCGCGCAGCATGCGCACTGGCCGACCAAGGATCTGTACGTCACCTTCAAGAAGGCCATCGAACCCGAAATCGAGGCCAACATGAACGCCATCCCGCGCAAACAGCGGGCAATGGTGAGGAAGGGCATCAAGGCCGGTCTGACTGGCGAAATCGACGCCGACACCACGCGATTCTTCCAGGCTTATTCGGCAAGCGTTCATCGCCTCGGCACGCCGGTTTTCTCGCGCCGTTTTTTTCGCCTGCTGAAGGATGAGTTCGGCGACGATTGCGAAGTGCTGACCATCACACTCGGTGGCAAGGTGATCTCCAGCGTGATGTCGTTCTATTTCCGCGACGAGGTGCTGCCGTATTACGGCGGCGGGGTGGATGCCGCGCGCGCGGTGGCCGGCAACGACTTCATGTACTGGGACCTGATGCGGCGCGCCTGCGAGCGCGGGCTGCGCGTGTTCGATTTCGGCCGCAGCAAGCGCGGCGCCGGCTCGTTCGACTTCAAGAAGAACTGGGGCTTCGAGCCGGCGCCGCTGTATTACGAGTATTGTCTGGTGACCGACAGCGAAGTCCCGGAAATCAATCCACTCAACCCCAAGTACCGCCTGTTCATCCTGGCCTGGAAAAAAATGCCGCTGGCGCTCGCCAACGCGATCGGGCCGCATATCGTGAAGAACCTGGGGTAAGGCGTGAAGGAAGGCCTGCTGTTTCTCGCGCACCGCATTCCGTTTCCCCCCAGCAAGGGCGACAAGATCCGCTCGTTTCACTTGCTGCGGCATCTCTCCATGCGCTATGCCATTCACCTTGGCGCCTTCGTCGACGATCCCGACGACTGGCAGTACCGGGACGCGCTGAAACCGTATTGCGCATCGATCAAGCTGCTGTCGCTGCATCCGCGCCGCGCCAAACTGGCAAGCCTGGCCGGCCTGCTGACTGGCGAGGCACTGACCTTGCCGTATTACCGCAACCGCGAACTTGCCCGCTGGGCGCACGAACTCGCCGCCTCCGGCGCGGTGACGCGCGGGCTGGCGTTCTCTTCGGCGATGGCGCAGTTCATGCCGGCCGGCCTCGCGCGCCGCGTGCTCGACATGGTCGATGTCGATTCCGACAAATGGACCCAATACGCGCCGACCCAGCGCTGGCCGCTGTCGTGGGTGTACGCCCGCGAAGGCCGCAAGCTGGCGGCATGGGAGGCGCGAATGGCGCAGGATTTCGACGCCACCCTGCTGGTGTCGAACGCCGAGGCGGCGCTGC
Source organism: Thiobacillus sp. (assembly GCA_021166845.1). Classification (GTDB taxonomy): domain Bacteria; phylum Pseudomonadota; class Gammaproteobacteria; order Burkholderiales; family Thiobacillaceae; genus Thiobacillus. Next base: position 40,549 of record JAJPEP010000013.1, on the reverse strand, counting down.
TGCAGCAGCGCGCGCCGGCCGCGCGGCACAAGATCGGCGCCTTCGAGAACGGCGTCGATGCCGATTATTTCTCGCCCGCGCGCGACTACCCGAATCCATATCCGGCCGACGTTCAGGGCGTGGTGTTCACCGGCGCCATGGATTACTGGCCGAACATCGATGCCGTCAGCTGGTTTGCCGAACGGATTTTTCCCGCCGTCCGCGCGGCGGTGCCGGGCGCGCAGTTCACCGTCGTCGGCAGCCGACCCGGTGAAGCGGTTCGGGCGCTGGCACGCCAGCCCGGCGTGGTCGTCACCGGCGGCGTGCCCGACGTGCGGCCCTGGCTGGCCCATGCCGCCTGCGCGGTCGCCCCGCTGCGCATCGCACGCGGCGTGCAGAACAAGGTGCTCGAAGCGATGGCGATGGCGCGTCCCGTCGTCGCCAGCGCCCAGGCCGCCGAAGGCATCCGCGCCGAGGCCGGGCGCGACTTCACGCTGGCGCAGGGAGAGGCCGAATTCGCGCACGCCGTCGTGGCCCAATTGCAGACCCTCTCTTCCGCCGCGCCCGCGCGCGACCGCATCCTCGCCCACTACGACTGGGCGCGCAATCTGAGCACGGTCGATCCGCTGTTTGAAGCGGCGTCCGCCGCGGCTCCCGTTCTGGAGACTTGCCCCGCATGAGTGCTTTGCCCGACGCCCTCCCCGCCGTTTCCCCGCGCAGCAACTGGCTGCTGCCGGGTGCGCTGACCTTCGGCGTCCTGCTGATCCTGGCCGGCGTATTCTGGTCGACGTTCTACTCGATGATCGAAATATGGGAGCGCTCGGAGACCTTCACCCACGGCTATCTCATTTTTCCCATCAGCGCCTGGCTCCTCTGGCGCCAGCGCCATGAGCTGGCACAGGTGCAGCCGCGGCCTGACCTGCGCGGACTGATCCTGCTGGCCGCCGCCGGCGCCGGCTGGCTGCTGGCCGACGCAGGCAGCGTCAACGTCATCGCGCAATACGCATTCATTGTCATGCTGATTGCAGCGGTGTGGACGCTGCTCGGCCGGGCCTTCGTCCGGGCGGCATTCTTTCCGCTGATGTTCCTGTTCTTCGCGGTGCCGGTGGGCGAATTCCTGATCCAGCCGCTGATGGGGGTGACGGCCGATTTCACCGTGGCGATGCTGCAGGCCACAGGCATCCCGGTGTACCGCGAGGGCACGTTCTTCAGCATCCCCAGCGGCGACTGGTCGGTGGTCGAAGGCTGCTCCGGGCTGCGCTATCTGATCGCCTCGGTTACGCTCGGCGTGCTCTACGCCTACCTCACCTACCGCTCGTGGAAACGGCGGCTGCTGTTTTCGATCGCCGCCATCGTCGTGCCGATCTTCGCCAACAGCGGGCGCGCCTACATGATCGTGATGATCGCCCATCTGTCCGACATGAAACTGGCGCTCGGCGTCGATCACTACATCTACGGCTGGGTGTTCTTTGGAGTGGTCATGCTGCTGCTGTTCTGGATCGGCAGCTTCTGGCGCGAGGACGACCAGCCCGAGCCCAGCCAGTCTCAATCCGGTGTCGCATCGCCCGTCGCGGCGTCGGCAGACCGGCCGGCGCCGCCGCGCCTGCCGGTGGCGATCGCGGTTTTGCTGGTCGCGGGGCTGTGGCCGGCCTACGCCAGCTGGCTCGCCGCGCGCCCGCTGCCGGCCGTGCCGGAATTGCAGGTCGAGTCGCAGGGCGGCTGGCAGCCGGCCGAGACCTTCACCAGCTGGACGCCGCATTGGGTCGGCGCCGACCGCCAGCTGCGCCAGCCCTATACGCAGGCCGGGCGCAAGGTATTGCTGGAGCTGAATTACTACGCCACCCAGCGGCAGGATGCCGAGCTCATCAACTCGCAGAACTTCATGATCCGGCAGAAGGACCCGGCCTGGTCGAACGTCGGCGAAACCCTCGCCACCGTGCGGATCGGCGGCCAATCGCGCCAGGTACGCCAGGCGAAAATGCGCGGCAGCAATGGCCAGCGCCTGCTGGTGTGGCAGTGGAACCTGATCAACCAGCGTCCCACCGTCAACGACCATGCGGCCAAGCTGATCCTGGCGCTCGACCGCGTGCGGCTGCAGCGCGACGACGGCCTGTCGGTGCTGATCGCCACCCCGTACGACGCGGCGGAACACGCGACCGCGGTCGCCACCCTGGCGCGCTTTGCCGCCGACATGGAGCCTGCAATCGGGCGCGCGCTCGATCAGGTCGACGGGAAGTGACCGCACACATCGTGCATATCGTCCACCGCTTCGATACCGGCGGCATGGAAAACGGCATGGTCAACCTGTTCAACACCCTGTCGCCGGAACGCTACCGGCACACCGTGGTGGCGCTCACCGACTACGGCGATTTCCGCCAGCGAATTACCGCGCAGCCGGTCGAATTCCATGCGCTGCACCGCGCCCCCGGGCATGGCTTCGGCTGGACGGTGCGCTTATGGAAGCTGCTGCGAAGCCTCAAGCCCGATCTGGTGCACACCCGCAACCTGGCGGCGCTGGAGGCGCAGTTCGTCGCTGCGGCCGCCGGCATCCGCGCCACCGTGCACGGCGAGCATGGCCGCGACGTGTTCGACCTCTATGGCCAGAACTGGAAATACAACCTGCTGCGCCGCGCCGCCAAGCCCTTCGTGTCGAACTACATCGCCGTGAGCCAGGATCTCGAGACGTGGCTGCGCCTGGCCATTCGCGTGCCGCCGCGCAAGTTGCACCAGATCTACAACGGCGTCGACAGCGAAAAATTCCATCCGCGCGAAGGTGCGCGGCCGGCGTTCGCCCATCCCGACAGCATCGTGTTCGGCTCGGTGGGGCGCATGGTCGCGGTCAAGGATTACCCCACACTCACGCGGGCCTTCATCCAACTGGTGCGCCAGCAGCCCGAACGTGCCGCGCGCGCGCGCCTGGTCATCGTCGGCGAGGGCCCGGCCCGCAAGACCTGCCTCGACCTGCTGCAGGCCGCCGGCCTGGCGCACCTGGCCTGGCTGCCGGGCGTGCGCGACGACATCGCGGACATCATGCAGGTACTCGACGTGTTCGTGCTGCCGTCCAAAAACGAGGGGATTTCCAATACCATCCTGGAAGCGCTGGCGAGCGGTCTGCCGGTGATTGCCACCGCGGCGGGCGGCAACCTCGAACTGGTGGAAGAGGGCGTCAACGGAATGCTGGTTCAGCCGGGCGATGTGGGTGGCATGGCGCAGGCCTTGCTCGCTTATCTGGACACCCCGGCGCGCATTGCCGAACACGGGCAGAATGCGCGCCGGCACGCCGTGCGGCGCTTCGGTATTCCGGTCATGGCCGAGGCCTACACTAAGGTGTACGACAAAACCCTGGAGAGAAAATGACGACGGCGAGCCATCGATTGAACCGGGATATCGACACGACCACCCCCTTGCGGGCGCCCATGCAATCTCACCCAGACCCGATCCCATGTGCGGCATAACCGGCATTTTCGATACCCGCGGCGTGGACGAGATTTCACGCGAACTGTTGCATCGCATGAACGAGAGCCAGTTTCACCGCGGTCCCGACGAGGGCGGCCTGCATCTGGAGCCGGGGTTGGGGCTGGGGCACCGGCGCCTGTCGATCATCGACCTGTCCAGCGGCCAGCAACCGCTGTTCAACGAGGACGGCAGCGTCGTCGTCGTGTTCAACGGCGAAATCTACAACTTCCAGGAACTGGTGCCCGAACTCGAGGCGCTCGGCCACACCTTCCGCACCCATTCCGATACCGAAGTCATCGTCCATGCCTGGGAAGCCTGGGGCGAAGCCTGCGTCGCGCGCTTTCGCGGCATGTTCGCGTTTGTGCTGTGGGACCGCAAGCAGGAAACCCTGTTCGTGGTGCGCGACCGCTTCGGTGTCAAGCCGCTGTATTACGCCTTCCTCGACACCGGAGAATTCATTTTCGGTTCCGAGCTGAAGTCGCTGATGATGCATCCCGGCCTGGCGCGCGACATCGATCCGCTGGCGGTCGAGGAGTATTTCGCCTACGGCTACGTGCCCGAGCCGCGCACCATTTTCAAGCGCGCCTGCAAGCTGCCGCCGGGATTCACGCTCACCCTCAAGCGCGGCGAGGCGCGCGCGCTGCCGAAGCAGTACTGGGACATGCCGTTCACCCCGGTAAAGGTTACGGATGAGGCCGGCGCGATGGACGAGCTGGTCGAGCGCATGCAGGAATCGATCCGCCTGCGCATGATTGCCGACGTGCCGCTGGGCGCGTTCCTGTCGGGCGGCGTCGATTCCAGCGCGGTGGTGGCGCTGATGGCGACGCAGTCGGCCACGCCGGTGAACACTTGCTCGATCGGCTTCGACGCCCCGGCCTTCAATGAAATCGAATTCGCCCGGCGGGTCGCCGACCGCTACAAGACGAATCACCACGTCGAGACCGTCGCCTCCAACGACTTCAGCCTGGTCGACAAGCTTGCCGGCGTGTACGACGAGCCCTACGCCGATTCATCCGCGCTGCCGACCTACCGGGTGTGCGAACTGGCGCGCAAGCACGTCAAGGTTGCACTGTCGGGTGACGGCGGCGACGAGCATTTCGCCGGCTACCGACGCTATCGCTGGTTCCGCTACGAGGAACGGATGCGCGCGGTGATGCCGCTGGCGCTGCGCCGTCCGCTGTTCGGCACGCTCGGCAAGCTCTATCCCAAGGCCGACTGGGCGCCCAAGGTATTCCGTGCCAAGACCACCTTCGAGTCGCTGGCGCGCGACACCGTCGAAGGCTATTTTCACGGCGTCTCGCTCCTGTCCGACGCGCAGCGCCGGCAGCTGTTCTCGCCGGCCTTTACGCGCGAACTACAGGGCTACCAGGCGGTGGAGGTGCTGCGCCGCCACGCTGCGGTGGCGCCCACCGACGACCCGCTGTCACTGGTGCAGTATCTCGACATCAAAACCTACCTGGTCGGCGACATCCTCACCAAGGTCGATCGCGCCAGCATGGCGCACGCGCTCGAAGTGCGCGAGCCGCTGCTCGATCATGAGCTGACGGGCTGGGTCTCCGGTCTGCCGGTCGATCTCAAGCTGCGCGGCACAGAAGGCAAATACCTGCTGAAAAAGGCGATGGAACCCTATCTGCCGAACGACGTGCTGTACCGCAGGAAAATGGGCTTTTCGGTACCGCTCGCCGCGTGGTTCCGCGGCCCGCTGGCCGCCGTCATCCGCAACGTGGTGCTGGGCGAACGGCTGGCATCCACCGGCATGTTCAACCAGGATTTCCTGCGCGAAGTGGTCGAGGCCCACCAGTCCGGCCGCCGCGATTATTCGGTGATCCTGTGGACCGTGCTGATGTTCGACGCCTTCCTCGGCCAGGTGTTGGGTATGGACGAAACGGAGCGGCAGGCAGCATGAGCGCAACCGCTATACCCGTCATTGTGAGCGCAGCGAAGCAATCCAGTCGCCATGCTGCGAAGCTCGGAACCAAGTCTCTGCTGCGCAACCATTCTGGATTGCCGCGCTGCGCTCGCAATGACGGCATGAAATAAGCTGACACCCCATGAAAATCCTCCACGTCTTCGACCACACGCTGCCGCTGCATTCGGGCTATACCTTCCGCAGCGCCGCCATCCTGCGCAACCAGCGGAAAATGGGCTGGGATACCTGTCACCTGTCCGGTCCCAAGCAACTTCACTGCGACGCGATGGAAGAAGACGCCGACGGCCTGCATTTCTACCGCACCCCAAAGCCCGCCGGCCTGCTCGCCAGGCTGCCCGGCGGCGACCCCTTCGCGGTGATGCGCGTGATCGAAAAACGCCTGCTGGGCCTGGCGAAGGAACTGCAACCCGACATCATCCACGCGCATTCACCGGTGCTCGACGCGGTGCCGGCAATCCGCGTCGGCCACAAACTCGGCATCCCCGTGGTCTATGAAATCCGCGCCTTCTGGGAAGACGCCGCGGTCGACCACGGCAGCACCCAGGAAGGCAGCCTGCGCTACAAGCTCACCCGTGCGCTGGAAACCTGGGCGGTGAAGAACGCCGACGCCGTCACCGTCATCTGCGAAGGACTGCGCAACGATCTTGTCGCGCGCGGCATCCCGCCGGGCAAGATCACCGTCATCCCCAACGCGGTCGACGTCGACCAGTTCGCCGTCGGCGGCAAGCCCGATGCCGAACTGAAAATGAAACTCGGCCTCGGCGGCAGCCGCGTGCTCGGCTTCATCGGCTCGTTCTACGCCTACGAGGGACTCGATCTGCTGATCGCCGCGCTGCCCGCCATTCTCAAACATGTGCCCGACGTCAAGCTGCTGCTGGTCGGCGGCGGGCCGCAGGATGCCGCGCTGAAGCAGCAGGTGATGGCGCTCGACCTGAAGGACCGCGTGGTGTTCACCGGGCGCGTGCCGCACGCCGCCGTCAACCGCTATTACGACCTGGTCGACGTGCTGGTCTACGCGCGCCACCCGATGCGGCTGACCGAGTTGGTCACCCCGCTGAAGCCGCTGGAAGCCATGGCGCAGGGCCGCCTGATGGTGGCCTCAGACGTCGGCGGCCACAAGGAGCTGATCCGGGACGGCAAGACCGGCGTGCTGTTCCGCGCCGGCAATGCGGGCGATCTCGCCAGCAAGGTGGTGGGTTTGCTGAAATACGGGCAGGGTTGGGACGGCATGAAGAAAAACGGCCGCCAGTTCGTCGAGTCCGAGCGCACCTGGGCTGCCAGTGTGGCACGCTACCGCGGCGTCTACGGCAGCCTCGTCAAGTTCGGGGTGGAGGCCGCGCTTGGCTGAAGATCGCACATCCGACCGCATCGACCTGGTCGTGTTCAGCGCGCTCTTCCCCAGCGCGGCGCGCCCCGGCGCCGGGCTGTTCATTCGCGAGCGCATGTTCCGCGTCGCCCAGCATCGCCCGCTCGCCGTTGTCTCGCCGCAACCGTGGTTTCCCGGGCAGTCGCTGATCCGCAGACTGCGCCCCGGCTACCGGCCGCAGGCCCCGGCGCTGGAAATCCAGCAGGGCATCCGCGTCTACCACCCGCGCTATCTGTCGGTTCCCGGCCTGCTGCGCCAGTTCGACGGCTGGTCGATGGCGCTGGCGAGCGTCGGTCTGATGCGAAAGCTGAAGCGCCAGGGCGCGCAGCTGATCGACGCCCATTTCACCTACCCCGACGGCGAAGCCGCCACCCGGCTGGGTCGCTGGCTGGGCCTGCCGGCGACGGTCACCCTGCGCGGCACCGAAGCGCCGCACAGCAGGAACCCCGTGCTGCGCCCGCGGCTGTCGCGCACCCTGAAATCCGCGGCCCGGGTGTTCTCCGTTTCCGATTCCCTGCGCCGGCTGGCGATCGACCTGGGCGCTGCCGTTGATAAAACCGAAGTCGTCGGCAACGGCATCGACACCGAGCGCTTCCAGCCGGTGGCCCGCGCCGCCGCGCGCGCCCGCTTCGGCCTGCCGGACGACGCGAAGGTGCTGATCTCGGTGGGCGGGCTGGTCGAGCGCAAGGGCATGCACCGCGTCATCGAGGTCCTGCCGGCGCTGCTCGAACATCACCCTGACCTGCACTACCTCATCGTCGGCGGCGCCAGTCCCGAAGGCGACAACCGTGCCGAACTCACCGCCCAGGTGGCGCGGCTGGGGCTGGCCGATCGCGTGCATTTCCTCGGCGCGCTGCCGCCGGACGAACTCAAATGGCCGTTGTCGGCTTCCGACGTCTTCGTGCTCGCCACCCGCAACGAAGGCTGGGCGAATGTCTTCCTGGAAGCCATGGCCTGCGGCCTGCCGGTGATTTCAACCGATGTCGGCGGCAACGCCGAAGTGGTGTGCCGCGAGGAACTCGGCAGCATCGTCCCGTTCGGCGACAGCGCCGCCTTGCAGCAGGCGCTGGATGCCGCGCTGGGCAAGGGCTGGGACCGCGCCGCGATCCTCGATTACGCCCGTGACAACCATTGGGACAAGCGCGTGGCGCAATTGCTGCGGGCCTATGAGCCCTTGCTCGCCATCGCCCCCCGTCCTGAACGGTCTGCTCCGGCAGCCGCCAAACGATGAGCCAAGCCAAACCCGCCACCGGACACGATGCACGCGGCCTGCCCACGCGCATTCGCCATGCGATCTGGCGGCACGGCAAGGTCTTGCGCCAGCGCATCCAGCCGCGACCTGTCGCCCAGCATGTGTTTGTTGCCGGCGTGCAGCGTTCAGGAACAAACCTCTTGATGGATGTGCTGGATGCCAGTGCGGATACCCAGGTGTTCCACGAAACCGACCCCCGCGCCTTCGAACGTTACGAGATGCGCGATCTGGCCGTAATCCGGCAGCTTGCGAAGCAATGTCCGGCGCCGGTGTTCGTGATCAAGGCGCTGTGCGAACTCGATCGCATCAAGCTCTTGATGAATACCTTCGCACCCGCGAAAACGCTGTGGGTCGTGCGCGACTGGCGCGACAGCGTCCACTCGGCGATCAAATCCTTCGGCAACTTCGTGCCGCAATGGAAGCGGCTGGCGCACGGAGATTCGAGCGACTGGCGCGGACGCGGCATGTCGGGCGCCACCCGCGAATTGCTCGCTGCGCTGTACCACCCGGACGCCAGTGAGGCCGAGGGGGCAGCGATCATGTGGTTTTATCGCAATGCGCTGTTTTACGAGCAGCAGCTGGCCGCCGATCCGCGTGTGCGCGTGGTGTTTTACGAAGGACTGGTGCGGCATTCCTTGCGTGAAGTGGCGGGGGTCTATGATTTCCTCGGCTTGCAGGGTTTCAATCGGCAGGTTGCCGGACGTATTCACGCGCGCTCGGTCAAGCATCGCAGCCCGCCGGACATCGCGCCTGCCGTGGCGGCTTTGTGCGATGAACTGCTGGCACGCTTCCGGGCGTTGCCCCGCCAGGAGCCGGCATGAGCTTCCCTGCCTGGTTCGCTCGCAGCGTCTTCCGCGCGCAGGAAGCGGCCATGCGCCGCCCCACCTTCGCGATGCTCGCTGAACTTGAGCGCACCCAATGGCTGTCGCACGATGCAATGCGCGACTATCAGGCAGGCCGCCTCAACGCACTGTTGCAAAGCGCTCTGGCGCACAGCCCCTGGCACGCCGACCGCCTGCGTGCAGCATCGCTGGATGATGCGGTACATGCGGGCCGTGCGACGCTGGCTGACCTGGCCCGCTTGCCCACCATGAACAAGCGCGACGCCAGCGACAATGTCGAGCAGCTGGTGTGGCGCGAGGCGCCGGGCGGGGCGTTCAGATACACCACCGGCGGTTCCAGCGGCGAGCCGCTGATCTTCTATTTCGGCCGTGCACGCCAGGCCGCCGATGCCGCGGGGCGACTGCGTGCACGCCGCTGGTGGGGCGTGCAGCCGGGCGAACGCGAGGTGTATCTGTGGGGCGCGCCGGTGGAACTGAACAAGACCGACCGCATCAAGACCCTGCGCGACCGCCTGGTGAATCAGCTGCTTCTGAATGCGTTCGAGATGTCGCCCGCGCGCATGGACGACTATCTGGCGGCGATGCAGGCCTGGAACCCGAAGGCGATCTACGGCTATGCCAGCAGTCTGGCGCTGCTTGCCGCGTACGCCGAATCGCGCGGCATCCGTCCCAGGCTGCCCGCATTGCGTGTGGTGAGCACTACCGGCGAGCCGCTGTTTCCCCACCAGCGCGAACTGATCGAACGGGGGTTCGGCGTGCCGGTCTCGGTCGAATACGGCGCGCGAGATGCCGGCCTGATGGCGCTGCAATCGCCGGACGGCACCCTGCTGCAAATGAGCGAAACCCATATCATCGAAGTGCTCGATGACGCCGGCAATCCGGCGGAAGAAGGCGAGGCGGTGATCACCAGCCTGGCATCCGAGGCGCAGCCCTTCATCCGCTACCGCACCGGGGACGTGGTCCGGCGTGCGGGCAAGACCGATCCCGGCGGGCGCGGCCTCGACGTGCTGGATGCCGTCGTTGGGCGGCAGACCGATTTCATCGTCGCCGCCGACGGCCGCATCATGCATGCGCTGGCGGTGATTTATGTGCTGCGTGCGATCCCCGGCATCGGCCAGTTCAAGCTGATTCAGCACACGGTCGACCGGCTGGAAGTGCAGGTGGTGCCGGACGCGCGCTGGAACGATGCCGCGCGCGAAGCGGTCAGTCAGGGCCTGCGTGCGCGTCTGGGCGCAACGGGGGCTGTCGAACTGAAACTGCTGGATGCCATTGCCCCCGAAGCCTCGGGCAAGCATCGATATGTCGTCAGTCACGTTCCCCTGCAGAACGGGCTGGCGCAGGCTGTTGTGCCGTCCATGGCCGAGAAAGTCGAGTCCGCATGAGAGACATCTTTGTTACCGCAGTTGTGTTCGGGGTGCTGCCCTTCATATTCAAGCGACCCTGGATCGGCATCCTGCTGTGGTGCTGGCTCGGCTACATGAACCCGCACCGGCAGGCCTGGGGCTTTGCCTACGATATGCCGTTTGCCTTCATCACGGGCATCGTCACCATCACGGCCTTCATGTTCTCGAAAGAGAAGAAGGAAATGATCTGGACGCGCGAGACGATATTGCTGCTGATGTTCATTGGCTGGATGTTCATCACCACGTTTTTTTCGTTCTACCCCGATGCGGCCTGGCTCCAGTGGAACAAGGTCTGGAAAATCCAGCTCATGGTGTTTCTCACCGCCATGATCATCAAGGAACGCCAGCATCTGCACTGGATGATCTGGGTCATTGCGCTGTCATTGGGGTACTACGGAGTCAAGGGCGGCATTTTCACCATCCTTCACGGCGGCCAGTTCAGGGTTCAGGGGCCGACTGGCACCTTTTTTTCCGGCAACAACGAAATGGCGCTGGTGCTGGCGATGCTTATCCCGCTGATTCGCTATCTACATCTGCAGGCGACCCAGCAGTGGGTCCGTTGGGGCCTGGCGTCCGCCATGGTGTTATCCGGGGTTGCTGCGATCGGCAGTCAATCACGTGGCGGGCTGGTGGCCATGGCCGCCATGGGCCTGTTCCTGTGGTTCAAGAGCCGCCACAAGTTCGTCATGACGATCTACATGGTGGTCGCGGTCGCGATCATGGCATCGGTGATGCCGCAGGAATGGTATGACCGCATGAATACGATCAAGACCTACGAGGAAGACACTTCGGCCTTGGGGCGCATCAATGCCTGGCATACCGCATTCAATGTGGCGAAGGACCGGATCACCGGCGGCGGGTTCGAAATGTTCAGGGCGCCGACCTTCCGCCAGTACGCTCCAGAGCCCTTCAGGGTGCACGACGTGCACAGCATCTACTTCGAGGTGATGGGCGAGCACGGCTTCATCGGGTTCGGCATGTTCATCCTGCTGGCGGTGTTCGCCTGGTTGCGCGCCAATCAGGTCATCCGTGCGTGCAAAAATGACCCCGAGCGAAAATGGGCGGCCGACCTGGCCGCGATGATCCAGGTCAGTCTGGTCGGATACGGGGTGGGAGGGGTATTCCTGGGGCTGGCCTATTTCGACCTGACGTATCACCTGATGATTATTCTTGTGATGGCGGCCAGGTTCTCGGGCGTGCTTGACAAGACCTGGGCCACGCCCACGATGGCCCCGGCGAAAAACCCGCCGCCGCATCCGTCCAGCAGGTTAGGCCATGAAAGTGCTGGGCGGCGCATATAGGCCGGAAGGCGGGTCGCCCTGGGTTGATTTTCGCGCCGTCGCAATCGCCACTTCATCGGCCGGGGGCGACCCTCCCACAGCAGCACGGATCTGCCGCATTCACCGAAGGGGCGGCTTGAGCCGCGATCGGGTCGCGCCATTGGGCTGAAGCCCATAAGCAAGCGGAGGAGGGGTGGTGGGAGCGGCTTTAGCCGCGATCGGATTTCGCGATCGGGGCTGAAACCCCTCCCACAGGTACAGCGGCAGTCCGGTTTTGGAGAGGTCGCAGGGTTTTTTGTGGGAGGGGCTTCAGCCCCGATAGCCTACCGATCGCGGCTGAAGCTACCGTAGGTTAAGCCAACAAGCCCAACGCCCCCAACCTCAGTGCTCGTTCGCCGTCAGCCACTGCTCCAGCATCATCACCACCCAGATCATCACCCCGTAATAACTTGCATGCTGGCCGCGCTGCATGGCCAGCATGTGGTCCAGATACGCCGGCTGGATCAAGCCGCGCTTCTTGAAGTCCGACAGGCTGTCGCCGACGAGGTCGCCGAGCGGAGCGTATTGCGTGCTCCACACGCCGAACGGCAACCCGAAGCCGTGCTTGCTCTTGTTGATGATCTTTTCCGGCAGCAGGTCGTCCAGGGCCTTCTTGAAGAACCAGCGCAGCTTTTGCCCGCGCACCTTGTAGTCCACCGGCAGATGATTGGCAAACGCCACCAGGCGGTCGTCGAGCAGGGGGTAATGCACCTCGATTCCAGCCGCTTCCGTCATGGCGCCGACCTTGCGCAGGTCGTTGTCGGCCAGGGTGAACTTCAGGTCCAGGTGCATCAGGCGGTTGATGTAATGGTCGGAGCTGGTGCGGGCGTAGACTTCGTTGAGAGCGGCATCCGTCGAGGAGGGGTCGACGGCACGAATGAAATCCGCCGCAAATATCTGGTCGAGCGGGGTGCGGTGCAGGAAGTTGTAGCTTTCCAGTCGCAGCGGCAGCCTGACATGGGCCTGGGCGACATAGCTTTTCAGCTTGGACAGCGGAAATCGGTTCGACAGCCCCGGCGCGTTTGCAACCGGCTCGATCAGCCCGCGCCGCAGCACGGCGGGCAGGCGGGCATAGGCCTCGAACAGGCGCTGCTTGGCGTAGCGCGCATTGCCGCCGAATATTTCATCGCCGCCGTCGCCGGCGAGCATGTTCTCGAATCCCGCCTCGCGCGCGGCCCTGGCGCAGAAATAGGTCGGCGCCGCCGAGTCGTTGCCGAAGGGCTCGTCGTATTCGCGCGCGATGATGGGAATCGCGGTCGCGATGTCGGCCGGCTTCAGGTAATACTCGTGGCTGCGGCTGCCGTAGCGCTCGGCGGCGCAGCGCGCGTATTCCATTTCGTCGAAGCCGTCGGCGTCGAAGCCGATGGAAAAGGTGTTGACCGGCGCGCCCCGCGCGGCCGTGAGGGCGCCGACGATGGTCGAGCTATCGGTGCCGCCGGAAAGAAACGCCGCGGTGGCCGGCGCATCGGCATCGCGCACCGCCTGCTCCAGCAGGTTGCGGAAATCGCGGCGGAGGGGGTCGAAGCCGGCATCGACCGGGGTGTAGTCCGCCTGCCAGTAAAACGCGGCAACGAGCTGGCCGTTTTTCAGGGTGAGGGCTTGCCCGGGCAGCAGCTTGTGTACGCTCTGATACAGGCTGCGCGGCGCGGGAATGGTATGAAAATAGAGATAGTCGTAGATCGCCTGCGGGTCGATGACGGGGCCGACGGCGGGGTGGGCCGCCACGCTTTGCACGCTGCTTCCGAACACCAGCTGGTCGCCGTGCTTGGCGTAACACAGGCGTTCGGCGCCGACGCGGTCGAGCGCCAGAAAGGCTTTTTTCTTCAATGGTTCAAGCACGGCAAAAGCGAAGTTGCCCTGCATCAGCGTGGGCAGTACTTCGCCGAAGCGGACCCAGCCGCGCGCCACTGCCATGGCCGGATTCTGGTCGCGGGCAATGAAGGCCAGATCCGCATCGAGAAAGCGCGGTCGCCCGTGCAGCGCCGCAGCCAGCCCGTTCTCCACGTGGATTTCGGCCTTGCCAAAGCGCGAGCAGGCCGCTACCCCCAGCATCTGGCTGCTGTGCTCGTGCCGCAGCCCTTCTGAAGATGGGCGTGCCGCCTGCCCCATATGCTTGATCAAGTCCTGATGCGCGCCGTGGTCGCCCAGCCAGCCAAAAATGCCATCCATGGTGTCGTGTGCCAGAGTGATACAGGATAATCTACCAATATAAACGAGCCTGCCGCTTGGCACGAAACCTGTATGTTGCGTTATGTTGAGTTCGCGATGCGGCACCGATGATTTCGTCATTCCGGCCTGCCGGAATCGAGTTAAACCGGGATTGTTCATTAGGCAATTTGTAGCGCGTAGGGTGCACTCCGTGCACCGATTGCCCGAAGGTGCACGGAGTGCACCCTACGCCAAGCAGCATCTCGCGCCCCAATAAACAATCCGGGTTAAATCAGGTTCCTGCGGCTCCGTATTTGATGCGGCCATACCCGTTGCCCTATTGTCAGAAAGCCCAAGCCGTTGAATGAATTCCTGATCAAAGTAAGCAAAACACTGGCCTACCATGCGCGGCGCGCTCAACGTGGCGTGCGCAGTTTGCGCTGGGCGCTTGCGCGGCGACCTGCGCAGCGCCCGATCATCGTGGTCGGCTGCTCGCGCGCCGGCACCACGCTGGTCTACAAGACCCTGTCCGAATCGCACGAGATCGGCAGCCTGCAGCGCGAAACCCACGATTACTGGACCGACCTGCATCCGCCGGCCGACAAGCGTTGGGACACCCATGCGCTGGATGCCGGCGACGCCAGTCCGGCGGATCGCGACACCGTCAGCCGTTATTTCTACAGCTGGACCGGGCTGCATCGCTGGATCGACAAGAACAACCAGAACGGCCTGTGCGTGCCCTATCTGCAGGCGCTGTTTCCCGATGCCGTGTTCGTCTTCGTCAAGCGCAGCCCGGGCGACAACCTCAATTCGCTGATCGAAGGCTGGCGCAAGCCTGACGAATTCGCCACCTGGTCGAACGACCTGCCGGCGACGGTGGCGGTGGAAAACGGCGCCCTGACCAAGTGGTGCTTCTTCCTCGCCGACGGCTGGCGCGGGTATGTGAATGCGCCGGTCGAAGACGTCGCCGCCTTCCAGTACGCCGCCATCAACCAGGCCATCCTCGACGCGAAGGCAAGCGTGCCCGTCGGGCAATGGGTCGATGTGTTCTACGAGGACTTCCTGCGCGACCCGGCGGCCACCTTTCGCCAGGTATTCGAAGGCTGTGGCCTGGCATTCGACGCCCGCTTGCAGGCGCACTGCGCCGAAGTGCTCGACATCCCCTACAACGCCTTCTCCGAAATCCGCCTGGACAAATGGAAAGACGGCCGCAACCGGGAAAAGATCGAGCGCGTGCTGCCGCGGGTGGCGGATGTGGCGGCGAGGATGGGGTATTGATGGGCGTGCTGGCATCCCCAATATCGTTGCGAGCGAAGCGCGGCAATCCAGCGCTCTTGTCAAACTGGATTCCGGCGTCCGCCGGAATGACGTCATGAAGGAGGCGCCCCGGTGACGATGCCGGCCCTCGCCCTAGCCGCCATCCTCCTGCTATGGGCCGCCGTCCTGCTCGCCTTCGCAAGCCCGCTCGCCGCCCGCTGGCGCGAACCCGTCCTGCGCCGCCCCGTCCTCATCGTCGAAAGCGACGACTGGGGCGCCGGCCCCTTGCAGCAGGCCGACGCATTGACGCGCCTGGCCGGCACCCTGCAAGGCATCCGCGACCAGCGCGGCCGGCCGGCAGTCATGACCCTCGGCGTCATCCTGGAGGTCCCAGACGGCCCCCGCATCGCCGCCACCCACTGCACCGAATACCACGCGCTGCCCCTGTCCGATCCCCACTTCGACGCCGTGCGCGCGGCCATCCAGGCCGGCATCCGGTCCGGCGTATTCGCCCCGCAGCTGCACGGACAGTGCCATTACTGGCCGCCCGCGCTGATGGCGGCAGCGCAGGACAACCCGATCGTTCGCGACTGGCTCACCGCCCCCGACCCCGCGCCCACCGAAAACCTGCCTTCGCCCCTGCAAAGCCGCTGGGTCGATGCAAGCAGCCTGCCGTCGCACGCGCTGACGCCCGACGCGATCCGCCAGGCCGCAGCCACCGAAGCACACGACTACCAGGCCCTGTTCGGCAGCGCGCCGCAGGTGGCTGTCGCCACCACCTTCATCTGGAACGACGCCGTCGAAGCCGCCTGGGCGCAGACCGGCGTCGAGGCGATCATCACCCCTGGCCGCCGCGCCACCTGCCGCAATGACGCCGGCCAACCGGGCTGCGTGGATGCCACCATGCTGACAGGCGAGCGTTCACTCTCAGGTCAAACCTGGCTGGTGCGCGACGTGTATTTCGAGCCGGCGCTGGGACATGCGCCGCAGCGCCTGGTTGACGGCCTGCAGGCGCGCACCCGGCAGGGACGCGCCTGCCTGGTCGAGACCCACCGCTTCAATTTCCTGCAGGCGTCGGGCGCCAGCCTTGCCGCCCTCGAAACCGGCCTGCGCGAAGCCCTCGCAAACTGTCCCGACCTGCGCTTTGCCGCCCCGATCGAACTCGCGCGCGCGATCCGGCAGCGCGACCCGGCCTGGATCGAGACCCGGCTCAGGCCGCGGCTCGCCGCCTGGCGCGCGCGGCTGGACGAAATCCCGCGTTTTCGCCGCCTGTCGCAATTAAGCGGCCTGGCCTTGCCGCTGGCTTTGCTGGGAGGCCGCGCATGAACCCGCGCTTCTCGGTCGTCATCCCCGCCTTCAATTCCGCCGCCACGCTGGCGCGCGCCATCGAATCGGTGCGCGCGCAAAACTGGCCGGCGCACGAAATCATCGTCGTAGACGACGGCTCGACCGATGCCACCGCGGAAATCGCGGCCGGCTTCGACGGCGTGCGCCTGATCCGGCAAAAAAACAGCGGCGTCTCGGTCGCCCGCAACGCCGGCGCGGCAGCCGCAACCGGCGACTGGCTGGCGTTTCTCGACGCCGACGACTGGTATGCCCCCGACCGCATCAAGCTGCATGCCGAGTGGATCGCCGAGGACGCGGCGCTCGATTGCCTGACCGGCGATTACGAATACCGCGACGAAGCCGGCGCCCTGCTCGGCACCTCGATGGCGCAGCACGAGTCGGGCCGCACGATGCTGAACAAGGCTGGGGGCGCGGCGCGGGTGGTGATCGAAACCCCCGCCGAGATCGCCGCCTTCGTCGCCGACCACTTCGGCGACACCCACACGCTGTCGGTGCCGCGCGCGCGCTTCATCGAGCTGGGCGGCTACCCCATTGGCTACAAGGTGTGCGAAGACGTGCACTTTCTGACCCGGCTGGTGGCGAAGAGCCGCCGCATCGGCGTGGTCTGCCAGAGCCTCGGCGTCTACGTGATCCACGGCGGCAGCGCCACCCGCCGCGACCCGGTGGCGGCGCAACGCGAGAACGTGCGTACGCTGATCGACCTTTCCCGGCTGGCGAAGAACTTTCCGTCGCCGGTCCGGCAGGGCGTGGCGGATAGGATGCAAAGCGCCCGTTACAACCTCGGCTGCGCCTTGAGCAAAAACGGCCAGCGCATCGCCGCAGTCAAGGCCGTGCTGCCCGCCATAACCGTGCGCCCCAATTGGCGAGCCCTGCGCGACATCCTCTCGATGATCAGGGGGTGATGTGCTATGAACAATCTGCACGCCTGGGTTGCTTCGTCATCGCGAGGCCCAAGGGGCCGTGGCGACCCAGCTAGATCATTAAACCGATAACCATGAACCGCCTGCTCGTCCTCACTGAGCTCTTCCTCCCCACCAAGGGCGGCACCGCCGTGTGGGCAGCCGAGGTCTACAAGCGCCTGGGCGGCAAGGAAATCCACATCGTCACCGCCGACGTGCCGGGTGCGGACGCGGTCGACGCGGCGCATCCAAATGCCATCCACCGCCTCGACCTCAAGCGCATCCCCTGGCTGCGCCCCGAGTCCCTGGCGATGTACGCGCGCTTCTTCTTCAAGTCGCTGGCGCTGGCGCTCACCCACCGCTTCGATGCCATCCACGCCTTCCGCGCCCTGCCCGAAGGCCTGGTCGCATGGGCCGTGGCGCGGCTGACGTTTCGTCCGGTGGCGATCTATGCGCATGGAGAGGAACTCACCACGTGGGGACGCGGCGGAAAATTCAAGGCCATGCGCTTCGCCCTGCGCCATGCCGACAGGGTGGTCGCCAACAGCGAGCATACGCGCGACACATTGCTGGAAATGGGCATCGATCCGGCGCATATCACCATCATCTACCCGGGCGTCGACGTGTCGGTCTTCCGCCCAGGCCTCGACACCACGGGTCTGCGCGAAAGCCTCGGCATCCGCCCCGATGAAAAACTGGTCTTCTCGGTCGGACGCCTGTCGCGCCGCAAGGGCTTCGACCAGGTGATCCGCGCCGTCGCGAAATTACGCGCCGAAGGCACCCCGCTGCGCTACGTCATCGCCGGCATCGGTGAAGATGCGGACTATCTCGACGGCCTGGTCGCGGAACATAATGCACAAGGCATCGTTCATCGCATAGGCGCCGTGAGCGAGGCCGACCTGCCGCGCTGGATGAATGCCTGCGATGTTTTGGCCATGCCCAACCGCGACATCAACGGCGACAACGAAGGCTTCGGCATGGTGTTCATCGAAGCGGCGGCCTGTGGCAAGCCCAGCCTGGCTGGAGAGGCGGGCGGAACCGGGTCGGCGGTGCTGCATGAGCAGACTGGACTCAGGGTGGACGGCGCCTCGGTCGAGACCGTGGCAATTGGTTTGACCCGATTGCTGTCTGAAAAAGATGACGCTATGAAAATTGGGCAAAGCGGCTGGAAGCGCGTACAGATGGAATTTGCATGGGAAAGGGTAGCGAAAAAGACGCTTGCCCTATCCCAAAAAATGACGAGGAGTGACAAAACATGAAGAATTACTTGATCGGGGCGCTGCTGCTGACAGCCATGCCTGCTTGGGCAGTAGAGCCGTTTGCACCGACTCCGGCTGAGGCGGAAATGTGCCAAGCCCGGGTTTATTCCCGGCTGGGAGAACGTGACGAAAACACAATGCACATGCACCACTATTGCTCTGGCCTGCGTTTTCTGAATCGAGCCTATTCCGCTATGGGTAATAAGTCGGACATGAATTATAAATTAGGTGTGGCCATCAATAACTTTGATTACGTGTTGAGTCATACCAAGGAAGATTACGTCATGCGTGGTGAGGTACACGTTAACAAGGCACGGGCCTTGAAATTACTGGGAAAAAAAGCTGAAGCTGTTGCCGAATTCAACAAAGCACTTCGTTATGAAGTTGGTTCTCCAGATGCGTATCAAGCATTGGCAGACCATTATATGGAGATAAACAACAAGGCAAAGGCATTAGAAATGGCCACTGAAGGTATGCGACGCCATCCTGACTCAAGAGGGCTAAAACGCCGCTACACGGAATTGGGCGGCAAGCTGCCGTATCCCGAGCCCATCGAACCAAAGCCGGCCATCGAAGCCGAGGCCGCAAAACTGGAAGAGCCGCCTACCCCCATCCCAAGTTCGGTTGAGTCTGCAGCAAGCCCAACCATAGCTCCGCTTGCGCCGGTAGAGCCCGTCGCCGAACCCCCAATCGGCTCGCCGACCAATCCTTACTGCCGATTCTGTCCTGATTGAACTGGAAGTTCAGTTTGCCCGTAAGCGCGCATCCATTAGTGAATCCATTAGTGAGCGGCGATCCGCCAGACAGTGGTGCGTTGGGGGCGAATTTCATACGGTACCACACCGAAAAAATCAAGGGATTGGTGTGGCGCCAGAAGGTTCCGGATGATCGCGTAGCGCGATCTTTCCATGTTGTCCACCAGCAGCCACCCGCCTTCCTTGATCTTGGGCAGGGCGCGCATTGCGCACGAGGGCCTCGCCCTGCCATCGACCGTTACGAGGTCGAAGCTCCCGTCCGGATAGTCATCGATCGTTCTGACATAGGCTTCGAAGCTCATGCTTCTCTGCGTTGGCCAGTCGGAGGAAAAACTGTCGCATCCATAGGGCGGAACCCCACCCGATTCCATTGGCTTGGGGGGGCTAAGCAGGTAGGTGCAGTTCGGCGCCGCCTCATGCTGAAGCCGTTTCGTCATGAACGCATGGAAACCTTCGTCGTGCTCAATGCTCACCACGTGTGCGACACGCTCCGCGAGAAAAAGCGTTGATCCTCCCGACCCATATTCAAAAACGCGCATCCCGGGTTTCAGGGTGGATTCCAGCCACTTGATGACCCTGAAATTCATCCACGGACGGTGGTCCGCCACGGGTCCGTGTCCAGGCAATAGCGAGTACAGCCATGTCGGCGCAAACCGCAGTTCGCCCGGGTTCCCCAGCAAAGTCTGGCCTGCCGCGGCAAGCCTCGTTGCAATGAACTCACCTTTCATTTTCTTCCTCCAATCACGAAACCTAATCCGGGACTCTGCCGCGCGGCAGCAGCATTCGCAGACCGAACTTCAGATACGATGCGGCCGGGTGGGTCTTCAGCGCATTGAACAGTGCCCGGTAGGCGGGAAAACGCCGGCCATTTTGAAAATAGAAGTAGGACTGGTCAAAGTACGCCGAAGCCAGACTCCTTCGGATCTCGCCTCCCCAATGACCGAAGTCGGCAATTCCATTGGTTGCCTCAAGAAGGTGCGCCTTGATATCAATCCCGGACAGCACTGCCCGCTCTCTTTGCGCGGCCACCGAGAAATAGCCTTGCGTTTCACATCGCTGCAGATACACGGGTTCCAAAAGCAGGGCGGTATTGCAGCATGCGGCGGCATATAGGGCCCATTCGGATTCTCGCAGCGGTGGCCGCAGCCTGCGCATCGCCTGCTCTTCGTCCGTGATATCCGGGTCACGCATATAGGCGCGCCGGCGCAGCGCGCTTACTTTGTTCCAGGTCTTGCGATACTCGATGGATCGTTGAAACGCCATTGGGACGGAGTAGAGCAGTGCCGCGAACAGTTCGGGGCCGAATCGTATGACGCCACTTTGCGTTTCACGCCCTTTGGCCCGGCCGAGTACGGCCTGCATCGCCTGCTTCTGCGATTCATCAAAATGGGCCGCCCTTTTGCCGAAGCCCTGGACGCCAAGATAGACGAGTTCAAGCGAGTGATCGCTTTCAAGGGCGGCCAGACCCATTTCCAATGCTTTCGGCGCAAGAAGGTCGTCATCGTCAAGATGAATGAGCACGTCCCCGGTCGCCGCCTGCACGCCTTGATTCCGCGCATACGGCTGCTTCAGGGGCCGCTCGTTCCGCACCACCTGAATCCGCGAACCAAAATCCTTCCGCAGAGATTCCGCGTCTACCGGCGGCTGCGAGCCATCGTCCACAATCACGATCTCCCAGTCAGGGTATGTCTGATTCTGTATGCTGGCTACGGCCTCGCGAAGCAATCCTGGTCGATTATGCGTGGGGATGACGACGGATATTCGGAGCATCTTCTGTATATAGATGCATTTGGCCGCCGAGAGTGGACACACGCTCTTCCCGTTTTATCCACTCGCCGAGCTGCTGCCACAGGGATTGGGCGATTTCGGCTTGTTGGGCGAGGACGTTGTGCATGCAGGCGGGGTCGCTTGCCAGATCGAACAACTGGAGCGCGTGGCCTGTTTCCAGCGGTTGATACACCAGTTTCCAGCGGCCGCGCCGGATCATGCGGTCTTTGGCAACGAGGATGGCTTCGCAGTATTCGGGCTTGATCGCCAGGGTGCCGCTGGCACGGTCGGGTGCTTCCATGAGTTCCAGCAAATCCGGGTAGCGCTGGTGATCGTCGGGCAGGCCGGGAATGTCGGCGATCCAGATTCCGGTTTCGTTGAAGGCGTCGAGTTCGGGACAGGCATGGTTCCCCGTCAGGCATTCCGCAAGCGATACCCCGTCCATTGCCGTGGCCGATGGCTGGCCGGCGAGTTCCAGCAGGGTGGGCGCCAGGTCGATCGAGCGCACCACCTGGTCTGTTTTTCCCTTGGCGGGCAGGCGCGGATCGCGGATCACCAGCGGGATGCGCGGGCTGGCTTCGCCGACGGCCGAGTTGCCCTGGCCCCAGGTGTCGTGCTCGAAAAACTCCATGCCGTGATCGGAATAGACGACGACGATGGTGTTGCCGGCCAGGCCGCAGGTTTCAAGATGGGCCAGCATCTTGCCCACTTCGTCGTCGAACTCCGCCACGCAGCCGTCGTACAGATCGATGATCTGATCGAGGTCGAATTCTTTCCTGGGCGCGCCCTGGCGGCGGATGATATCGAACGGGTCGGTGAGCCGCGCCATGGCGAACTTGGATTCGCCCGCATACCTCGGGTCGGCAAAGCGCGTGTACCACGGCCATTCCGATGCAAACGGCGGGTGAGTGGTGGAATAGAACACGTTCAGAAAAAACGGCTGTGGGTTTTCCGCCAGGCGCGACACCAGCCGCCGCGCGCGGCGGCCCATAGGCTGCGTCAGCGGCACCCCGCCCAGATAGTACAGCTCGGGCAGCAGCAGCCGTCCCAGCCGGTTGTGGGTGAACAGGGACAGGTACAGGCGCAGGTCCTTGGGGCCCTGGCGAATCAGGTACTTCAGGTTCCATTGGTCTTCCGGCAGGTCGGTGTAATCAAAACCGAAGGAAAACTTTCCCATGTCGCTACCGCACCAGTCCGACAGCGCAGCGGTGCGATAGCCCCCCTGTTTCAGCAGCGTGGGCAGGGCATCCACCTTCAGCCGCGTGTCCTCATCATTGACGAAATTGTCGCGAACGCCGTGGGTATGTGGCCAGGTGCCGGTCAGCATCGAGATCAGGCTGGGGGCGGTACGCGCGCATGGCACGTAGCAGTTGGCAAACAGGGCACCGGCCGCGGCCAGCGCATCGATGTTCGGCGTCAGCGCGCGATGGTAGCCCAGCGCGCCCAGCCGGTCGGCACGCAGCGTGTCGGAGCCGATCATCAGGATGTTGGGCGGCGCATCGGCTGCGCGCACCGGCTGTTTGCGCGGCGCGCGCGCCTGCGGCTGCCAGCCTGCCCAGGCGATGGTTCCTGCAACAAACAGCATGGCAGCCCACAGCGCCATCAGGTCGCCGATACGCCCCTCCTTCGACAACTGCCAGCTGGCGGCCGCGAACAGCAGTCCGACCAGGCCCATGGCGCTCCATTGCAGGGCCGTGATGAAGGCAGGGGTCATCCACTGCCAGAGTCTGTACAGCCGGCTCATGCGGTAGTGCATCGATGCCACCAGCAGGCCGGGGTTGAAGCGCAGCTTGCGGATGAATTGCAGCGAGAACGCGCCCAGCACGCCCAGGATGGCGGCAATGAAGGCCAGGCCCGTCGACCACGGCGCGCCGAGCACGGTGTTGAGCATGAAGTACAGCAACACCCCCGCGCCGCCGGTGAACAGCATCAGCGCGAACGCCCAGGCGGTCAGGCGTGCCAGTGCAAACAGGGTGTGGCGCCGGTAATGGGTGAGCACTTCCTCGCGCATGCGCGGCCCGGTCTGGGAAAAATCGAGCAGCGATTTGGCGAGCAACGCTGCGGCCCCCACGCCGGCGACGCCTAGTGCGGGCAGGATGCCGGCCCAGCGCGCGTCGCCGGCGACAATCCAGGCGATGAGGCCGCTGGCGCCGGCGAGCAGTGCCAGGACCTCAACGCCCAGCATGCCGCGGTCCGGGGGGAGGGCGAGTCCTCGCCCACGAAAACCTGATTCACGGCGCCCCTGGACCTCGCCCAATGCGGCGGCTGTCCGCATCCAGTAGAAGCGGCGCCTGGCCCATGACAGGCTGAACAGGCTGTGAAACCCATATTCAGCAAGCTTGCGCCACATGAAAAGCGGCACCCGGCCGTTGCCGTGAATGCGTGAAGTGGAGCGGGTGCGCTGATAGCTTTTTTTCAGCAGATAACCGAGCCGGAGCCGCTCGCTGTCGACGTAATGGTGCTGCACCATGTCCGGGGTATATTGGCATCGCACGCCGCGATTCATGGCGCGCAGCACATATTCGCTGTCCTCGCCGCCGCCCAGATCATGCCCGTGCGGCCCCAGTTCGGTGGAGAACTCCCCGGCCAGTTCAAATACGTGACGGCGGACCACCAGATTGCCGCCGCCGGGGATGGGCCCTTCCTCGGCGGTGATCGTCTTGGGCTGGTCCGCCTGGTCGTAGCGCGGAATGGGAAGCGGATAAATCCGGTAGGGCCCATTGTCATGCACCCATTCGGGTTCGCTGCCGTCCCAGTCGGGCAGGATGCGGCCGCAATACAGTCCGGCATCCGGCCAGGTTTGCGCCGCCTGTTCGATGGCGACCAGATAGTTTTCATCGACCCGGTGATCGTCATCGACAAACGCGGTGAGTTCGGTGTCGATTTCCGGGATCGCGCGATTGAGCGCATGTGACTTGCCGGGGGTGGGCACTTCGATCAGCCGTAACGGTAGCCAGCCACGGCCGATCTGTTGCGACTGATATGCCTGCATTCTCGCAACCGTATCGTCGCTACAGGCATTCGCGGCCACCAGGATTTGCACCGGGATGGCGGGCCGTTTTGCAGCATTGAGCGAAGCCAGCGCTCGTTCGAGTAATTCGACCCGGTTATGGGTACAGATCAGGAGTGTGAGGGCGGCGTCCATGGCTTCTTTTTTGGGCCAAACGCGCGATACCAGCTTTTGGCTAACGTGCGATGCCAGCGGAATATTGCGCGCAAAGGTAAAGGCAGGCGTTTGGCCGGGGTGGTCAGGGGGTAACCGAATTTCCTGAGGGTCGATCCCGCAGCAGATTCAAAAATTCGAATCTGCCAGGATGTCATTCCGTTTTTCCACTTGTCCTGGTTGTCTTTCTGAATGGATTGTTGGAGCAATGGAGTCTTTCCGGCTATGCCGGCTTTTTTGTATTCCAGCAGATCGTCGGAGTACAACTCCCCGAGGAATGCACAAATAGTCTGCAAAGCAGTTTTCTGGTCGCTGATCATGTCTTCATAACGCAGCTCCAGGTATTGTCCTTTTGGTATTGCCTGGCCCAAGGCATGCCCTGTCTCGACATAGTGTTCCCACTCGCGGGCGGCATGATAAGTGTTATAGGCGCCAAAATCGTGGCGGCGAGCAAACATCGACAAAGCCACATCGCGGCCGTCGCGGACAATATGGATGACCTGCGCATCCGGCCACCAATCCAGCAGCTTGGGGAGGTGCAAGACGTAGTAGGGCGTTTTGTCGCCCCAGCGAGGCTTGCCCTCGCCGGCTGCATTTTTCTCGAACAGCCCGCCAATAATGTCGCGCATGTTGCCGCGTCCCTCGCCAACGAACTCCCGTGTCAGGGTTTCCACATCGAACTGCAAACCATGCAAGTCAGTGTAGAGAAATTCCGCACTTTGGGCTTCCATTGCCAGCAGCACGCGCCTCACGTTGTCGGCTTGCGACAGATCACCGTATTGCGATGCGTTGCGATAGAGTGGAATAAAGAAATGCGACTCCCCTGTCGGCAGGGAGAGCGCCGGGTGAGAGCGAAGCATGTATTGCAGCAGGGTCGTGCCGGAACGTGGTGCACCGACGATGAAAACCGGCCCCCTGGGTTGTGGAAGCGTCATGATGTGAAAAACGAAATGGCCGCATCAGTGCGTGAAGGATTGGCTTCGTGCGCAGCGGTAAGAGTGCCCTTCACCCTCACCCCGTTCGAAGCCACGAAAAAACCGACGGGGCGAAAGAAACCCCGGATCATGCCGCGTCCTTGATCCAGCCCAGCAAATATCCAGTGAAATACGCGGCGTTCATCTCCAGCCTCAGCGAATGGCCATCCCCTTGGCGCAAGCGCAATGCCAGGGCACGGCCGAAGGCACGGGCTACTTGGGGGTAAAGATACAGCGGTGGGATGCGTGCGCCTGTCCCGCGCTTGCGTGCACCTTCCATGCGGCCCTGGCGGAAATGCAAATCGAGAAAATAGTTGCGCCGCAGTTTGGGGGTCTGGATACGGTGATTGATGATGGCTTGCGGCACCCAGCGAACCCTGCATTCATGTTCGAGCAGCCGGCGGTAGATTTCAGTGTCTTCGCCGCCGATGTTGGCCGCGCCTTGTCGGCCCAGCCGCGCGTCGAAGTTGCCGATGCGCTCGAACACACCCCGACGGAAAGCGAAATTGCCTCCGAAGATGGGTGTGGTGCGTTCGGTCAGCCAGCGCGCCTCACCGTGATCGAGTTTGCCGAGGAATCCCAGCAATTCATCCTGCAGCCAGGCAGGGCGTTCACCATCCTCAAAAAACACTTCAATGCGACCGCCCAGTGCGTCAGGATGGTGTTCGCGCATGGCTTCCTCGTATGCGGTGAGCCAAGCCGGGTCGGGGGTTTCATCGTCATCCATGAACAGGATGTATTCGCCGCGCGCTTCCTGCAATGCACGGTTTCGCGCGTTGGACAGCCCGAGCTTTTCCTCGCGCACGATTCTAATGTCCATGCCTGCCAGCCGCCAGTCACTCGCAGCAAGCAAAGCTGGCGTAGTGTCGGTGCTGGCGTTGTCGATAACGAGAAATTCCCAGGGCGATACGGGTGACTTCAACTGGGCGAGATCGGCAAGTGTGCGCACCAGCCGGTCAGCATGGTTATGCGTACATAGCGCAACGGTAATGAACGGTTGGGTCACGGTGTCCGGGGTGCTTTAATTGTTGTTCAATCCGAGCCGTGCCAGCACCCGGCCCGCGCCATATCGGAGGCTGTGGCCGAGGCTGCCGTCATTGCTGCCCAGCGTGATCTTGCGTCTGAGCGCTGCGGCACTGTCGGTGCCGAAAACATCCAGACGGCGCAAGCGGAAGCGGTCGACGTCGCGCCGATTGAAGCCGGGCTGCACCGAAAACGCCGCCTGGTACCCGGCTGCCTGGGCCGCTTGCAGCACACGATCATCATGGTGGCCGTACGGATAAGCCAGGTATGCCGTCTCCTCGCCGAGCAGGGCCTGCAGGTCTGTGCGCGAGCCCGCGAGCTGGTCGCGGAGCTGGCTATCGTCAAGCATTGGCAGGTCGGCATGGTTGCGGGTGTGGGAATGAAAGCTGAATCCCTGCCCGCGCAGCTCGCGGATGTGCGATGCATCCATCAGGGGATAGGTGACGCCGCTGGGATTGTGGGCTTCGCACCAGTCGTCGCGCTTGCCGATCAGCTGGCTCACCAGGAACACGGTCGCCGGCCAGCCGAGTGCTGTCAGTACCGGCGCGGCATGCTCATGTACGCCGAGGAACCCGTCGTCGAAGGTGAGCAGGAATGACTGCTCCGGCAATTCCGCGCGGCCATCCAGCCAGGCGAAGAAATCCTCGATCGATACTGCGCGCCAACCCGCGCGCGCCAGCGCGCGCATGTGGTCAGCAAAGCGCTGTGGGCTGACGCAATATTTACGTTCCCAGTCGTTGTGCGCCTCGCCTACGCGGTGGTACATCAGAACAGGGATGCGCACGGCGTTCATGTGCGTTTCACCTTCAGGCGGTCTGATTGGGCAACCAGCCACTGAAACCATGCGAGCGGGAGCAGGGCGGGGAGAAGATATTTCATGTCGCCGGCTTTCCACAGCCCCTGCGTGAACGCACGGCGAAAGAGCTTTTGTGCGTCCGTCAGATTGCGCTGCCAGTAGGCGCGATAAGCCTCGCGCAGCAAGAATCCGTCTGACAGCTCGAAGACCCGGTCCTTGGATAAATGGGCAACACGTTCGGGATAATTCGTGACGAAATCGCGCCGCACCTGCAAGGCATCCAGCACCTGCTTCCATTTTGTCTTGGAAATCTGCCCCTTGTCGTGCCAGCGGTAAAAGGCCATTACCTCCGGCACGCGAACGATTTTTTGGGTGTGCGCATAGAGCCGCAACCAGAAGTCGTAGTCCATCGCGGAGAAACGTCGTTCCGAAAATCCCTTCACTGCATCGATAGCGTCCCGGCGCACCAGGGCTGCGTGGATGGGCCAAGGGCAACTGCGCAGAAATTCCGCCGCCGTATCCATCTGGCTGTAATCAGGAGGAATGTAGGGGTCTGCACCAGGAGCGCCCAGGCCGACGTTCTGCCACCCGCAATAGACAATGTCGGCCTGCTCGTCGGCCATCGCCACGGAGAGCTTTTCCAGACAGTCAGGGGTCCAGTAATCGTCAGCGTCGAGAAACGCCACACACCCGCCATGGGCATGTTTCAGACCCAGGTTGCGTGCGGGGTAGGGCCCCAGATGTTCCTGGAACAACAATGTAAGGCGCGGGGAATAACGTGTGGCAAGCTGTTGCAGAATTTCCACGCTGCCATCGGTTGAGCCGTCGTCCACCACGACCAGATCCACGTCGGGGTAGGTTTGGTTCATGACGCAATTCACCGCTTCCTCGACAAAGGCAGCAGCGTTGTAGCACGGCATGATGACGCTGATGCGGGACGGGACGAAGGTTTCGCTCATGGACGAAATTCTCGCACAGGCACATTACGATAGGCGTTTTCGCACACATCGGCGATGCGTTTCCAGCCGAAACCATGGGCAAAGTCGCGGCAGACATCAGCATTGAAGCGAATTTCCCCTGCCAGAAAACGGGCCAGCGCTTCGCGGATGGAAGCGACATCGGGCGTGTCGACGAAAAAGCCTGAGCGGCCCTCAGCCACTGCCTCGGCTGCGCCTGCCAGCCGTGCGGCCAGGCTGGGTACACCGCTTGCGGCAGCTTCAAGATATACGATGCCGAAACCTTCATGGCTGCCGGGTACGATGGATGCGGTCAGCGCAAAAAGGTCGGCGCTTCCATACAGATTGCGCAACACCGAATCGCTGACCCGCCCGACAAAGCGCACGCGCTCACCGAGTCCAAGCGAATCGGCCAGTCGTTCCAGTTCGGGCCGCAAACCGCCTTCGCCAGCGACCGTGTACTCGAATTCGAAGCGGTCTTTCAAGCCTGCCAGGGCATGCAGAACCAGATCGACATTTTTACGGGGTTCCGAAAGTCGGCTGACAGTGAGCAGTTGCGGCACTTTGTTTCTCGGCTCACGCGACACTCCGAAAAATGCCGGATCGACGCCCGCCCAGGCGACATGTGTTTTATCCTTACAAGCGGGATGCCGTTTCAGCAATACCTCGGCGGTATAGCGGCTGTTGGCGAGGATGGCTGTGGCGCGCGGCAGGGCGCGGGCCAGCATTTTATGCGTCGCACGCTGCCAAATGGGACGCAGCCGGCGCCACAAGAGCGGCCGCAATGCGTGCAGACCAGGCAGAGTGAGCGCTGGGCGCATGGTGAGCGGGTAGGGCGCCAGAAAATCGTTACCATGCACCGAAACCACCGTTGGACGGCTTTTTTCTGCGATCCAGGCGTGGCAGGCGGACATTGCATGCCAGACATCAATGGGCTCGTCCCTGAGCCTGGGCCAGTCCAGCCCCATGCAGCTCTTGAGAACCGGCTTGATCGTGATTCCGGGTGGGGCGGCGATGCCTGCGGAGTTGGGCGGGGCATA
This sequence comes from Thiobacillus sp., assembly GCA_021166845.1. GTDB lineage: Bacteria > Pseudomonadota > Gammaproteobacteria > Burkholderiales > Thiobacillaceae > Thiobacillus. The sequence continues at coordinate 11,618 of JAJPEP010000013.1, read as the reverse complement.
CACCGTAATCTGCATGTCGGGGCGCTGCCCCAGTGCTTTTGCCAGTTGCCAGGCATAGGTCTCAACCCCGCCGTGGTCGGGGGGGAATTCTGAGGTGACAAGACCGATTCGCAACGTCATGCCTCGATCCGTGCCCAGCCGCCCGGCCGCAATTCATCCGTAGGGATCGTCCAACCGTCTGGCACGGCACACAGCGCGATATCCAGCTTGGTGGCGTGCTGCCCGGCATTCACCACCAGGCAGGCGGCGTGTTCAGCACGAGAGAGATTTGCCACGATGATATCGGCGTGGGCGGGCTGGGGCACACGATGTGAGGCGCCTTGCGCTTCGGCATTACCGCCGTTGATCGATGGCGGCAAGCCGAGGCCCTGGCGAACGCACAAATGCAGCGCATCGGCCAACATGGCGTCGGTCCCGGGGCGCGGCGCAGCGAGGCTGAGCAAAACCAGCGCTTCGGCGTAAAACCCGACGGCATACGCGCGGCCCTTGTGTTCCAGCCAGCGGCGCGCAATGCCAGTGCGTGTGCAATGTTCGAGGATTCCGTCAATGTAAGGCATGAAATCCGACCGGCGCGGACCATTCGCCGCGCGCATTAAATCCATCAGGTTCACAGCCAGATAGTCGAACGCCCAGGTCTGTAAGCTCAGTTCGCGGTCGACATAGCCGCCTGGCATGGCCAGGCGCGGAAAACGGGTCTTGATACGCGGCAAGCGTGGGATGAATACCTGCCAGCCGATGCGCTTCCATAGGCGTTTCCATAGCGGCAAACGAGCCGCCTGTTCGGTTGGCAGCAGGGTCAGGTCGATGGCGGAAAACAGCAGCCGGTAAAGCCATTCCATCGGGCGCAGTAACAGCACCGCACGAGCCGCCTTGTATCCTGACTCGACCAAAGGAACGTATTGCGTATCTCCGGTGAGCGCCCCGTAACGATCCAGCGCCACCAGCGTGTCGAGTTGCGTATTCAGCACCAGCATGTTCTGCGGCGACTTGCCCAAGGCCGTGCCGGGCCACCATTTGAACGGTGCGCGGCGCATCCCGGCCTCGCTCGTTTCCAGCTCGTCGTGATAAAACCACGCTCCGACTTCGGTGGCATCGCGCTTGCCGGAAATGAAAGCCATGCCGTGCGCAAGCGCTGAACGCACAACCGGGTCGTCATCCTCGCTCAGCGCATCCATCATCAGGTGCATGGCCGAACAGTGCAGCCGGTAGTGCGACTCCATGTTGTCGGTCCACTCGCCATGACGGAAGCCCCCGTCCTCACTTTGGCGATAAAGTATCGACAGCAGCAGTTGGGCTTTGAGCAGCGCGTAAATGCGCTTGCCGGTGGCGCGCTGCAAACCGCTGAAAATCAAGTGCAACGCATGTGCGTCGTTCTCCGAGCAGATGCGGCGCTTGTGTGGCCAGGCATAGCGGTCTTCGTACACCCAGCCGTGGATCAGGTGGCGGTACAGATCGGCGGGCTGGCCATAGCGCGTGTGCGAGCCGAGCAGGAACCAGCCCTGGGTCTCGACAGGCGCCAGCGCCATCAACTCGCCAATGAGTGCAGCATCGTCGAGTTTCCAGATCACAGTATCGAGCGCCCACCCTTCGGGGATTGAAGCGAAGGATATATTCACGCCGCTCGTATCCAGATCGAGTTCGTCCAGATCTGCCGCGCGCTCTTCCAGGATGTGACCTTGTGCGCTGATGCGTCGCAGCGTCGCCGGCATGGGCAGCCAATAGCTCGGCCCTGCGGAATCGCGGTTGTGCAGCAGCCAGCCGCCCGACGCGCAGCGCTGCAGACGGTAATCGCCATCGAGCCGGAATTGCGAAGCTGTTGAGCCCCGCAGAAACAGGCAATCAGCATCCTCGAAGGCATCCAGCATACTCTGCATGTCGACAAAATCACCGACACCTCGCTGTCCCCGGATCAGACGCAGCAGCGGCTCGTTTTCATTACAAAAAAGAGTGCTTGGGCAGAAGTTTTTCAAGATGGAGCCATGCATTGTTTTTGGCAAGGTCGTTTTGACTCTAAACTTCGTTTGACGGCTAGACCGGCGACGATGTGGGCATTTTCAGGGAGCAACCCGGATTTGCACTCATTTACTCAGGCGCCATTTGATATGTTTTACGTAGAACTTGTTCAGTTCGCGTGAGGTCCGGCCCCAGAAGCTGGGTTGTTGGCCACGCGCTGCCCACCACAATAGATCTTCGTCGACGGGGACAGCCCCTCGATGCCTTGGCAGGAAGCGCCGATATTCCCAAATCACCTTCAGTTCCTCGACAAAACTCGCCTCTCCCGATACCCGGTTGTACTTGGTCATGTCGGTGGCCGCACGCTTGCCGATCTGATCCCGCAGATCGCCATCTTCCACCAAGGCCTTCATCCACGCGGAGGCGTGGTTAAGGTCTGGTTCGGCCCATGAGGCGTCATTACCGACAAACCTTGCGTCGAAATTGGGGTGCGTGCTTTGGACCCTGATCAGGGCATATCTCACGGGACACGAGTTTGTGTAATCCATATAAGACATGTTTCCTGACCAGGCTGTCGCTATTACAGGCTTGCCGAGCAGCATGGCTTCCATGAGGCCCAGGCCAAGTCCCTCTGATCGGTGCAAAGACACATACACGTCACAGGATGCGTAAAGAGAAAGAACCTTTGGGTAGCTCAGGGCTTGGTCGAGCACATGGATCTGCGGATTTTCCTGAATGTGTTGCTTAAGCTTTGCGAGTCCCTGCTGCGCATCTTTAGCCCAGGGACGGTTGTTTGTGAGCTTGAGTACCAGCCCAGCTCGCCGATCACCGGAAAATGCCTGGTTGAATGCTTCGATTGTCGCGAAAGGGTTCTTTCGTTCGGGGCTGCTGCCAAGATCCAGGCTGGAAATGAACAGCACCTGATCCTCGGGCAGGCCGAACTCGCGTCGCGCCGGGGCGATCCCATCGGGTAACACGACAGGACAGGGAGCATCAAGCGTCAAGGTTTCCGGTAGGCAGGTATCAAAAGTGGCGCGAATGAAGTCGGAGGCGCACAACATGACATCGACATGCCTCAAGGCGTGCTTCCAGATTTCTGGAAGCACGGTGAGTTCCCAGACGATGATGCCGGTATTAAGGGTGTCGGGGCGGGAAGCGAAATCGGAATGCCTGGACAGGAAAACACAGAGCGTCCTGATGTCGAAGACGAACAAATTGATCTTGTACGGCAGTTCCGAAGGTGTGTTGACGTAGAACTCGGCGAAACGCGGATCCGGACCGGGGCCGTCAGGGCCGGAATCGAAGTCGAAGATAGCCACCGGGTGACCATTGGCGTGCAGCAACTCGATCAGATAACGGGCGTGAACGCTCACCCCGACCTTGCCGTTCACCGGGCCTATTACGTTAAATCCCGTCACGTCCATCCTGACTCCATAACCTGAATCCCCATCAGTTTCATGTACGCGGCGCGATACGCAGCGCGGTCTTGAGTCTCTGCCAGTACCAGCTCAGCATCCGCCGCTGCGAATCGTTCAGGCCGCACCAAACAAACCGCCGATAGCTTTTAAGGTGAAACGGCCGGGCCCGGATGGCTTGCCAGTAATGATGTCTGGCGCTGGCGTGGTCCTGCGCTTTCCACATATACCAGCCCCCCAGCTGATAATTCAGCTCGAAAAGACGGGCGTCCACAACGTCTGCGCCAAGCTCCTTCCTCGCTTCCGGGTATCTCCGCAATATGGATTGGATGGCGCCCAGGTCCGTCCGGGTCATCCTGAAATTATCGTTGCTTACATTGCTCCCATGTGTCCGATAGTGCGCCAGGACCTGGTCCATGTGACCGATCGGAAAATGTTTGCTGATTCGCATCCACATTTCGTAATCGTCACCACCGGGTATGGTCTCGTTCAGGGGACCGACGCTATCCAGGGCGAACTTTCTTGCCAGGAGGGTCAGCACGGCGATCCGGTTTCTGATGAACAGGTCCCTGAAACACCAGCCGCTGACACTGGCGAACCCATCGTCAAAGGGGAGGCGGGTGTGCCGGCCGTCGGAATCGATGTAGCTTTGATTGGCGTGAACCAGGCCGACGTCAGGGTGCTCATGCAGATATTGCACCTGGAGATTCAGTTTCTCGGGCAACCAGAGATCGTCCTGATCCAGAAAGCCGATGTAACGTCCGTGCGCCACGCGGATTGCAGCGTTTCTGGCCGCGGCCACGCCACCATTCGGCTGCTCGAAGTACGTGATCCGTGGGTCTGCGAGATAGGGGCGGATCACTTCGGCGCTGTTGTCGGTCGATCCGTCGTTGACGATGATGAGTTCAAAGTCGGGGTAAGACTGGGCGAGCGCCGATTCGATGGCTTGGCCAACATAGGCTGCGCCATTGAAAACAGGCATCAGGATGCTGACGACGGGGGCAGTCATTGCTCGTTGCCTGCGGTCAGCCCGGCGATCGGCACACTCACTTTTGGATTGTCCAATCTCATTTCAAGCTTCTCATTCTTATAGTGTGTCATGTCGGCTAGTCGGCACTCATAACGAGTACCCAGTCTTGATCATCAGGTCTTGAAGGAAGTAGTAGCTTGCCTGGTGAACCATTCAGCCGACGAGGTATTTGTTCGAATTTCCCTTCCCTGGGATTGAACCAGGTCATGTTGTATCGAAGGCGGCTGCTGGTGCCTTGCAACGTGAGCTCGCTGTCCGGTTCAATATCCGATGGTATGTAAATCACGAAAAGCCGGTCTTCAAAGCCCTTGGCGAGCACTTGCCTGTTCTCGGGGAGGTTCCCGGTAGCAGTCACTGCGTCCGGCCGCGGCTCAAGCTTCCACCAGTCGACCGACTCATACAACCGTCGCACGTGGCCCATCTGGGCGCCGCCTGGGCGGGCCAGCGCGTCCCACCACGGAACCGGATTCCCGTAATGAGTCAACCGGCGTTCGCCATACGACTGGAGGGGATGCCAAATGCCGTGTGCGCCATAAGTAAAACCGAATGATCCCGACTGAATCGCACGATACGCGACCAATCGAACCCGCTGCGCGTCGATGTCCTTGATACCCTCATAATCGCACTCGTCCTCGAGCAGCGGTTTGCGAGGACGGCGGTGGTATATGTCCAGATAGAGAGAAGTGGGCGGCGGCCCCCCCTTGAAAGCCCAGTCCTTGTGGCCGCACTGCAGCATGATGAAGTCATGCCAGGGTTGATCCCACGCTTGCCGCTTGTCTTTCTTATATACCCAGGGGTGAATGCTCATGGCGCGCCTGTAAGGATCGATGTCCTTGATGAATTGGCCCAGGCTCATGAGTTTTTCTACCCGCGCTTGTTTGTGGTCCTTGTTGTATTCACCAGCGATGAGCCAGCCCACGGCAAACGCGCCATACCGGGCCACAACATAGCGCCAAAGCCGCTTCAAATCATCGAGACCTGGTTCATTGAGGGGTTTGGAGAACCCGATGCCAATGAAAGGAACGATGCTCTGCTGATTGGCATAGACGAAGTAATCATCCATCATGCGCCATTGGCGAATCTCCCGTTCCCTCCATTGCTGAGGACTAAACAATGCCGGCATTTCCTTAGGTAAACCAGCAAACAGCATTTGTGCAACCGTATAGCCTTGTTCTTTCCGCGCATCTACAAGGGTCTTGAACATCGATTCACCAGGGCCCCCATATGAGCCGACGATAGGACAAAGCTTCCCTGGGCAGTACCACCATGTATCGCCCAACCAGAAAAATGGCGTTCCATCGGAATAGGTGAGGTAGCGCTTGCTTGGAGAAACCCGAAGAAATCCCCCGTGGACAAAAAGGGGATTGACACCACTGGCACGCTGCGCCGTAAACGAGCCGGTCTGCGCGTCCAGCCCAGAATCCCCGCTGTCTGCCGCCGCAGTGCGATAGCGCCATTCGCCGGGAGCGGGGGGAGAAAAGCGGACCCGCCAGGTATTTCCCCCATCCCAGAACCCGGGAACTTCGTACTGAACGCCACCGGGCCCAACAAAATTTGCGGTCAGGTTCAATGACATGGGCGAAACATGTTCCTCACGGGCGGTAAATACCAGTTCGGACACGCGCCATTGCCGCGGAGGCATGTCTTCGGCTATCGCAGATAGGGCAATGAGAAGAAGCGAAAGTTTTATTAGACCAAAGGCAATTCGCTTCATGGCAAACAGGGCCACGCGCACCACCACATCTGACATGAAAACTGTCCCTCTGGCTAGGTTCTTAAATAGCTTGATTACTCATCCGCCGAGTATCAAGAATGAATCTAATATGCTTTTTTGGTTTACATAATTGGGATTTATATCACCGCCACCACCATTTCGCCCACACGCCGGTCCCAGGTCTCCAGCGTTGCGGCCTGGATGCGCGCCTTGCTATGCTCCAGCGTTTCGAATTCGATCGATCTATCGACACCCTCTACAAACTCTTCGTAGCTATCCGCAACTTGCACAAGATGCCTCCATCTTTCTATGCCTGCGACTCGCGTGGACACGATCGGCCGACCGGAACCCAGATACTGAAACAGTTTCAGCGGACTCATGCTCTTGCTATAAGGAGTATCCCGATGTGGAATAAGGCAGACATCTACAGATGCCAGAAAAGCGGGCACATCACGATACAAGACCGGGCCGCACCAGGACACATTCGGCAGGGACACAAGCTCGGAAATATCGGCGGACTCTCCGACGGGACCGGCCAGAATGAGGTCGTAATCCGGCCTCTCCTTCGCAAGATGTAATAGCAAGTTCGCATCCGTTCTCTCGGAAATCCATCCGACATATCCGAGACGCGGTCTCGCGTGTTTGGTGCGTGAAGGCAAGTCGGATGCTTGAGCCAGGAATATCCGGTCCACTGCATTTTCAAATTTGTGGCAACGGGGATTCAATTTCGAAAAAACCTGATAGTTCGCGTCGGAGGAGACAATGACTTCATCCGCTTGTTTCACAAGGGATTCATACTGAATCCTGGAAAAGTGCCGATACTCTTCGTCAACCGATTCCATGTGTGAATTGTTGTCGACGACCTGAACGATGGTCTTGAAATGAGGCACCGAGCTGAGGAGGGTTTCGATGTGGCGATGAGGCGGATATAGCCAGAGCAAAGTATTTCGTTTGGTGAACCGCAAGAACTTCAATACCATACGAAAGGTGAAGCCGGGCAAGGCGCTGTTCACCCAGACCCTTAGTCGAAACGGCGCGCGATTTTCAGGAACGAGTCGTGTCGCTTGGCGGAGTACGATGAGTTTTGGTGAAAGCTTGTTTATAACAAAAGGCCAGGAATACTTCCCTGCGGGAATCACTTTAGGGGGCAGAATGCAAAGCACCCGCCCGATGTCATGGTGCGTCGCCAGGTTCTCGGCAATGTTCTCGTAGGCGCGACCGAATTTACCCCAATCGTTCATGAACCAGAACATGACAATGTTTGTTTTCATAAATATCAAAACGCTAACCGTCGTCCAGAGTCCCTTCGTCGTCCCAAAAGAGGCAGGCTGGGGAGCCGTTCGCTGGCCTGCTTTGCCGCTACTCCATTGACCACCCGCGTTAACGTTTCAAAATGGCTAGACCATGTCCGTCAAAGGATACCGTCAGCTCAAAGCCTGGATTTTCATTTATCCAGCGGCGGGCAATTTCCTGTTCTTCCTCGCGAACTGCATCATCCAAGACGATCGTGCAATGTTCCGCAAGGTGTTCCATGAGAAGAGGGAGTGCGGGATAGCGAGACATGGGCTGCAATGGTCCAGGCGGGCCATCAATAATCAGCAAGTCGATCTTGTGCGCGCCAAGCCTTTCAATAAGGCCGCCGTACCAAAGTTTATCAACCGACGCATAATTTTCCAGCGGGCAATGTAGGAATTCGACGTTGTCTGCCACGCCATTCAGTTGCGAAATATCTCGGGTTATACCCAGATACTTGACCTCATGGTCGACCACTATGTGGGCAGTATCGGCTTCGCCTAACAGCTGAAGACTGCGGGCGATGAGAACGGTAGAACTACCTGAGCCAAGTTCAAGGATGCACTTCGGACGTTCTTCCACCAAATGTTGTATCAGCCAGCGTCCTAGAAAGGCATCGACACTCCAGCCGCCGAGGAACACCGGAAACGTCTGTCCCAACTGATTGAGAGAGTTTGCATTAATTATTTCGAGCGTGGCGGCGGCAATCCTCGCCCTAACCTCCTCTTTAGACGCTTCGAGTGCCCTGTGTAAACTGGCGATGTCGGTATGAATATTCCAAAACCACCCGCGCAGCTTGAATGCAATAGCTGTCAATATTGCGAGGATGAGTAGGGACAGGGCGAGCGCGACAGCAAGCAGGCTATATGTCATAGAAGAGGGCATATTTGTATTGAGTGGATTAAGAATGGAAATCTCAATTAAGCCCGCGGTGATTCGGCTTCACGCCATCCTGGATACCACTCGTCCATTGCTGCGCCACAGTAATCCATAAATATTGCCACCCGATCTTTGCTCCAGTCAGGGTACTTCAAAGGTTTATGATGCGGCATGGCTCTGTTGGCCGTGATTAGTGTCGGTGCAGATGGGGGTTTCAAGTCGAGGAATCCGAATAGAGTGGATGAAGACTCTTGAAGTTTTTCCAATCTCACACGCAAAGAGTGCTCGGCAACGCTATCAAGGCTGCGCTGGATACTGCGATTAACATATGTCCAGTACCAGCAGCACTTCTCGAAGGGGGTGGCATTGGCCCATTCCCTCGGGGAAAAATCACCTATCTTGTCGCCCTGAATTCGCCAGGCCTCCCATTCGTGCAATTCCTTGGAGCCTGTATACCACCCGCGGGCATGAAAAGAAGACACGGTATCCCGGCCGTCCCGGAGCAGCCAGATATACTTGGCCGTGGGAAACGCTTCATTTAGTGCGGGAAACACGAAAGACAATTTCGGGTGTGACTCACCGTATTGTTTTCCTCCAACAAGACAAGGTCGCGAGGATTTGAGCTGTTCCACCAGTTTGTCATGATCGTATTGGCGATAAGCATACAGTGTGGCCTCGGAAATAAGTTGTGGTTCGGGCTCATGGACGCAATGGCAATCTGGAGACTGGTTGAGAAAGTCCTCGATTGAGGTGCTACCGCATCGGCCAGTGCTGAGGATAAAGAACATGTTGGGTTGTCGAAAAAGATAAGTAGAGAAAAACCGCTATTGGAATGAATCCAAGTTTGCTGCCAATTCGGGGCTTGTGTTGGCTAGGGCTTTGCATGCTTTGCCGTCCACTCGCCATTGGGTTTGCAGATTGAGCTTGCGCGCTGGAGGCTCACGGACTTCGAGTGGGGGCGCCAATACATTGAAGGTCTTCAGGCTCTCCCCCGCAAAGATGTTGCGGCGGTTCTGATCGAATACGGCGCAGCGTACGCCGTATTGCCCGGACACCAAAGGGAAGCTTGACACGATGTACTCAAATTCATGACTGCCGATTTCGAGGTCGGGCTGGTTTTCCAGTGTTGCTGTTGAGGATGCACTGAGGTAGAAGAAGTCAGTGGTATGCGTGCCTACAATGATTTCTGGGCGTTCCAGGTGGCGATTGAAATTGAGCTTTGCGCGGACTCTCAGCGTCCCTCCGGATGGGATCGAATTTGTAACTTGGCCTTGCTCATCTAGCACATCGATAGAAACCAAATCGACTTCCCCTGTTGACTGGACGGGTCTTCTTGCGCCTTGTGTCTGGTGGAAGTTTTCGATCCTTTCGTTGCTCTGACGATAATACAAATCGCTTACCTTTAATGGCATGTCATCGGCCAGGACTCTGCCGTGGTCCATCATGATGACCCGGGAGCAAATGCGCTCGACCTGACGGATGTTGTGGCTGACAAGCAGAACGGTTCTGTCGCTCCCCTTGATGAATTCTTCCATTCGATCAAAGCACTTGCGCTGGAAGGCCAGATCCCCCACCGCCAAAACTTCGTCAACGATCAGGATTTCCGCGTCGACGCTGGTCGCCACAGCGAAGGCGAGCTTGACCTGCATGCCGGAGCTGTAGCGCTTGACCGGAGTGTCGATGAATTCGGCCATCTCGGCGAAGTCGACGATTTCGTCGAACTTCTTGTCGATCTCCTTTCGCGACATGCCGAGGATGGCGCCGTTGAGGTAGACGTTTTCACGACCCGTGAAGTTGGGGACGAAACCCGCACCAACCTCGATCAAGGGAGCGATGCGGCCGTTGACCTTTACGGAGCCGCGGGTAGGGGTGCTGATCTTCGCCAGCATCTTCAACAGGGTGCTCTTGCCGGCGCCGTTGTGGCCGATGATGCCGACCACCTCGCCCTGCTCGATGGAAAAGCTGACGTCGTTTAGCGCCTTGAAGAGCGGGAGCTCTTCAACGTTTTTTCCAGTCAGGCGAGCAGCCGTGTTGAGCAGGGTTTGCTTGAATCCCTGCATGGCTCCCAGTTGGTATTCCTTGGTGAGGTTTCTGGCTTCAATGACGGGCATGGGTTTCTTCGGGTTCAGATAACATCGGCGAAATAGCTTTCAGCACGCTTGAAGTATAGGTAGCTCAGCGGCAGCAGGATGGCGATCATGATGGCGCCGGGGATCATGGCGTTCAGGTCCGGCGGCGCGCCCCGCAGAACAACGCTCTGGAAGGCGTCGATGATGCCGGCCAGGGGGTTGAGGGTGTACAGGGTGTAGAGCGCATTGGACCATTCGCCCGCGGCCTGTTGCACCAGCAACTTGTCCTTGACCAGTTGCAGAGGATAGATGACCGGCGAGGCATACATCAGCAGCGACAGCACCACGGGCAGGGCCTGGCCCACGTCGCGGTAATACACGTTGACGGCCGCGCCGACGAAGGCAATGGTCAGTGCGGCCAATATTGTGTAAGCGATGATGAGCGGAACCCACAGGATATAAAGTGTGGGCATCATGCCGTACCACGCCATCAGCCCCGCCAGGATGATGAAGCTGATGCCCAGTTCGACCAGCTTTGTGAGGACCGAGGTGATGGGAAAGATCTCGCGCGGAAAGTAGATCTTCTTGATCAGCGCGGTGTTGCTGACGACGCTGCTGACGCCTTCGGAGGCGGATTCCTGAAAGAAGGTCCACGGCATGAGTGCGGCGAACACCAGGATGGGATAGGGAATCTCGCCGCTTTCGATGCCGACGAAGCTTTTGACCAGGGTGAAGATCAGCATCAGCGCGATCGGCTTGAGGATGGCCCAGGCAATGCCGAGGTAAGCCTGTTTGTAGCGCAGGGTGATGTTTCTCCACGCGATCGTGGCCATAAGTTCGCGGTAGTCGTAGAGGTTTTTGGCGATGGTGAGCATGGGTCAGGAATGGGCCGACTTCGGCGTGCAGGGCTGTTGGGTATTTGTCGAGGGTGACGAGATTGCATGCGCCCGCATTGGGCTTGCCAGACTGGGGAGGATCGCCTCAACCCGGTATGGGTTGGCCAGGTGATGCTTCGCGGAAAACGGAGTAGGGATCTTGGGTTGCATGGTAGTCATTCTATGTGCCGAAGGGGACAGCAAAGGGTGTACCAGTGGGGATGGTCCATTGCATTAGGCTCTTTCACAGTTATTTGTTGGTGTCGGCCAGCCCTGTAGGAGCGGCTTCAGCCGCGATGCGCCGCAAGGCGCAAAGAGCAAATGCTCGCCAGGGTCTTGCCGCGCCACCTTTGCGGGCTACCGCCCGCATCGCGGCTGAAGCCGCTCCTA
>JAJPEP010000106.1 GCA_021166845.1 Thiobacillus sp. | reverse complement strand
ATAATCAAGCGCCAAAATTATACCACTCGGGCAGATAGTCTGAAAGACAAGATGGTGCCCGGAACCGGGGTCGAACCGGTACGCCATCGCTGGCGAGGGATTTTAAGTCCCTTGTGTCTACCAATTTCACCATCCGGGCGAAACGGACAGCTGGCTTGAGTCTGGAGGCGCGAGCCGGAGTCGAACCGACCTACACGGATTTGCAATCCGGTGCATAACCGCTTTGCTATCGCGCCGTCGCGGTGAACTGCTTAAACGAAAAGGGGAAAACATCCGGACTACGCCATCTGTTTTCCCCAGAATACTGGAGCGGGAAAGGAGGCTCGAACTCCCGACCTCAACCTTGGCAAGGTTGCGCTCTACCAGCTGAGCTATTCCCGCGTTTCAAGGCTGCGCATTATGGGGATTCCGCTTTTTCCTGTCAACAATTTTCATGAAGTTTTTTGCAGCGCGCGCGCAGCCATCACAAGGTAATACGCCATCGACACCAGGGTGAGCAGCGCGGCAACCCAGATCAGCAGCGTGCCGATGCTGGCAATGGGCAGGCCGGCGGCCGGATTGAAATACAGCAGCAGCACGATGGCGATCATCTGCGCCGTGGTTTTCAGCTTGCCGGCGAAGGACACCGCCACGCTGGCGGATTTGCCTTCCCTGGCCATCCACTCGCGCAGGGCAGAGATGGTGATTTCGCGGCCGATGATGATGAGCCCGATGAGCGGCGCCACGCGACCGAGGTCGATCAGCACGATCAGCGCGGCGGCGACCATCAGCTTGTCGGCCACCGGGTCGAGAAAGGCGCCGAAGGCCGAGGTCTGGCCCAGTGCGCGCGCCAGATAGCCGTCGAGCCAGTCGGTCAGCGCCGCCACCCCGAAAAATGCCGCGGCCAGCAGATTGGCTTCATATGGCGTCACCCAGCCGTCCGGCAGGTAGAAGACGCCCGCCATCAGCGGAATGAAGAGGATGCGCAGCCAGGTGAGCAGGTTGGGGAGGTTGAGGGGCATCAGCGTTAATGAAGGGCGTTGTAGATGGTTTCCGCCAATTCTCGGCTGATACCGTTCACCGTGGCAAGCGCGTCGACGCCGGCGTCGCGCACGCCCTGCAATCCGCCGAAGTGTTCCAGCAGCTGTTTGCGGCGCTTGGGGCCGATTCCGGCGATGTCTTCCAGGGTCGATTGCAGGCGTGCCTTGCCGCGTTTGGCGCGGTGGCCGGTGATGGCGAAGCGGTGCGCTTCGTCGCGTACCTGCTGGATCAGGTGAAAGCCGGGGTGGTCCTTGGCGAGCCTGAGTTCGCGGCCATCGGCGAAGATCAGCGTCTCCAGGCCGGGCTTGCGCGCCTCGCCCTTGGCGACGCCGAGCAGCAAAACATCGCTCAGGCCCAATTCAGCCATCGCCTCGACCGCGCTCGAAATCTGACCCTTGCCGCCGTCGATCAGCAGCAGGTCGGGCAGCACGCCGTTTTCCTCCACGCTCTTGCGGAAGCGCTTGGTCAGCGCGGCGCGCATCGCGGCGTAGTCGTCGCCCGGGGTGATGCCGCCGATGTTGTAGCGCCGGTAGTCGGATTTCTTCAGGTCGTCGCCTTCGTAGACGACGCAGGAGGCGATGGTGGCTTCGCCCATGGTGTGCGAGATGTCGAAGCATTCGATGCGGTTCAATTGCGGCAAGCCAAGCGTGTCGCGCAGCGCGGCCAGCCGCTGCGACTGGTTGGCGCGGTCGGCGCTGCGGCGCGCGGCGGACAGGCGCGCGTTGGCCTGCGCCATGCCGATCCAGACTTTTCGCTCGCCGGTGACGCGGTGCAGGAGCGTGACTTTTTTGCCGGCCTGTTCGGACAGCAGCGCTTCCAGCGCGTCGGTCTCGATCGCTTCGCTGACCAGGATGCGCACCGGGACCGGGTGCTCAAGATAATGCTGGGCGATGAAGGCTTCCAGCGCCTCGGCCGGCGTCGCCCCTTCGCCATGCTGCGGAAAGAAGCTGCGGTCGCCGAGATGGCGACCGCCGCGGATCATGGTGAGGTTGACCGCGATCACGCCGCCGGCCTCGGCCACCGCCACCACGTCGGCATCGGCCTCGCCGCCGGTGGTGTCGACGAACTGCTTTTCGCGCACCGTCGCCAGCATGCGCAGGCGGTCGCGCAGCAAGGCGGCTGTCTCGAAATCGAGCGCGGCTGCGGCTGCGTTCATCTGTTCGGTGATCAGCTCGGTCAGCGCGGAGGCCTCGCCGTGCAGCAACTGGGCTGCCGCGCTGACGTCGCGCGCGTAGGCTTCCGGCGTGACGAGCTTGACGCAGGGCGCGGTGCAGCGCTTGATCTGATGCAGCAAACAGGGGCGCGAGCGGTTGGCGAACACGGTGTCCTCGCAGGTTCGCAGCTGGAATACTTTCTGCAGCAGTTGGATGCTCTCGCGCACGGCGTAGGAATTGGGGTAGGGGCCGAACGTCTGGTCGCTCTTTTTCGGCGTGCCGCGAAAATAGGCCAGCCGCGGAAAGCGGTGCCCGGTCAGCAGCAGGTAGGGGTAGGACTTGTCGTCGCGGAACAGGATGTTGAAGCGCGGCTTCAGCCCCTTGATCAGGTTGTTCTCCAGCAGCAGCGCCTCGGCCTCGGTGCGCGTCACCGTGGTGTCGACGTGGTCGACGCTTTTCAGCATCAGCCGGATGCGCGGACTCTGGTCGGTTTTCTGGAAATAGCTGGTGACGCGCTTTTTCAGGTCTTTCGCCTTGCCGACATACAGCACTGCGCCGGCCGCATCGATCATGCGGTAGACGCCGGGCAGGGTGGGCAGCGAGGCGAGGAATTCCTTGTCGACAGCGCTCAAGGCAGCTTATTCATCCTCATCGAGCAGCTTGCCGGCGATCGCCCAGTTCTCTTCGGGCAGTTCCTCGAACGCGATGTAGGTGTACGACGCCGGCTTGCCGGCGTGGCGCTCCAGCGTGGCGGTGATTTCCTCGGCGACTTTCCGCTTCTGCTCGCGGGTCAGCGTGCCGGCGAGCTTGATGGTGACGACGGGCATGATCGGTTCTCGCTTTGAATCAGGGTGAACACCGCCGCGAACATTTCGGGGGTGAGGCGGCGCGTCTGGGTATTGTAGCGGGAGCAGTGGTAGCTGCTCACCAGCCGCCGGCCGCCGGGCAGGCGGTAGTCGCTGGCGTGGCCGAAGGGGTGGTCCTTGAGCTTCAACCCCAATGCGCGCAGAACGGCCCGATGCGCGATCTGGCCCAGCGCCAGGATGCTGGCATGCGTCGGCAAGGCGGCAATTTCCGCTGCCAGGAAACGGTTGCATTCGCGGATCTCGCCCGGTTCCGGCTTGTTGGCCGGCGGCAGGCATTTAACCGCGTTGGTGATGCGACAGCCGCCGAGCGTCAGGCCATCGTCGACCGAAATCGACTGCGGCGCACTGGCGTAGCCGAAGCGGTGCAGGGTCTCGTACAGCAGCACCCC
>JAJPEP010000093.1 GCA_021166845.1 Thiobacillus sp. | reverse complement strand
GCAGGATGGGCGGACCGTGGTGAGCGGCGGCCGCGTGCTGGCGGTGACCGCGCTCGGCGACAGCGTGCGCATGGCGCAGAAACGCGCCTACGAGGCGGCGGCCTGCATCCACTTCGAAGGCATGCAATACCGCCGCGACATCGGCTGGCGCGCACTGGATCGGAAAAAGTGAGGCGTCAGGCGTGAACTGCGAGGCGACGAACCTGCGCGCGTACCTGCGGCGCGGCGGACTGATCGCCTATCCGACCGAATCCTGCTACGGCCTCGGCTGCGACCCGCGCAATCGGCGCGCACTGAAGCGCCTCATCCGGCTCAAGGGCCGCAGCGCCGCCAAGGGCCTGCTGCTGATCGCCGACCGCTTCAAGCGGCTGCGAACCTTCGTGCGTCCCCTGAGTGCGCCCGACCGGGCGCGGATGCAGCGCAGCTGGCCCGGCCCCGTCACCTGGGTGGTGCCCGCATCCGCCACCTGCCCGCCCCTGCTCACCGGCGGACGCCCCACCATCGCGGTGCGCGTCACCGCCCACGCCTGCGCCGTACGGTTGTGCCGTAGCCTCGGCATGGCGCTGGTTTCCACCAGCGCCAACAAAAGCGGCAAGCCGCCCGCCAAAAGCGCAGCCGAATGCCGCAGAATATTCGGCGCGCAGGTACGCGTGATCGAGGGCCGCATCGGCCGGCGCCACCGTCCCTCCACCCTGATCGACCTCGCCACCGGAACCGTTCTGAGACCCTGATGCCTACCGATGCCTTCGACACCGCCACGTTTAATACAAGCGCAGTCAAAACCTGGCTGCTCGATCTGCAGGCGCGCATTGTCGCC
The DNA here is from genome assembly GCA_021166845.1 of Thiobacillus sp. Taxonomy (GTDB): domain Bacteria; phylum Pseudomonadota; class Gammaproteobacteria; order Burkholderiales; family Thiobacillaceae; genus Thiobacillus. Next base: position 9,432 of record JAJPEP010000093.1, on the reverse strand, counting down.
GCGCTGGAAGCCGCCGACGGCCTGCCGTTCCGCACCGACGCCTGGGAGCGCCCCGAGGGCGGCGGCGGCATCTCGCGTCTGATCGAGGAGGGCAAGGTCTTCGAGCGCGGCGGGGTGAACTTCTCGCACGTGCTGGGCAGCCAGCTGCCGCCGTCGGCGAGCGCGCACCGGCCGGAGCTCGCCGGGCGGCGCTGGGAGGCGATGGGGGTGTCGCTGGTGCTGCACCCGCACAACCCCTACGCGCCGACGGTGCACATGAACGTGCGCTGCTTCGTCGCGATGAAGGACGGCGAAGCGCCGGTGTGGTGGTTCGGCGGCGGCATGGACCTCACGCCCTACTACGGCTTCGAGGAGGACGCGCGCCACTTTCATGCCACCTGCAGGAACGCGCTCGACCCCTTCGGCGCCGAGCTGCATCCGCGCTTCAAGGACGGGTGCGACCGCTACTTCTTCCTCAAGCACCGCAACGAGCCGCGCGGTATCGGCGGCGTGTTCTTCGACGACTTCGCCGAAGGCGGCTTCGATCACGCGTTTTCCGTGACCCGAAGCGTGGGCGATGCGTTCCTGGACGCCTACCTGCCGATCCTGGCGCGCCGCAAGGACACGCCCCACGGCGAGCGCGAACGCGATTTTCAGGCCTACCGGCGCGGGCGCTACGTCGAATTCAACCTGGTGTACGACCGCGGCACCCTGTTCGGCCTGCAGTCGGGCGGACGCACCGAATCGATCCTGATGTCGCTGCCGCCGGTCGTGAAATGGCGTTACGACTGGCGCCCCGAACCTGGCACGCCGGAGGCGCGGCTGTACAGCGATTTTCTCACCGCGCGCGAGTGGATCTGAATCATGCATAAAGTCCCGCGTCGCATCCTCATCGGCCTTGGCGTCCTGCTGCTGATCATCGGGCTGGTCGGGCTCATTGCCTGGGAGTTGCTGTCGTCCGCGCTGGAAGCGAAATATCTTGCACAAACCGCGCAGAAAATGACCTGGCAAATCCGGCCGGGGCCATCCGACCGCATCCGCTACCCCGGCCAGGGGCCGTACGACGTGCGTCTCGGCTACAGCAAGCTGCCGGATTATCTGGCGCGGCTCGACCAGGCCGGCTGGCGGATCGACCGCCAGGCCAGGATCAGCAGCCAGATGGCGCGAGCGGCCGACCTTGGCCTGTTTTTGCCGTATCACGAAAAAAACCAGGCCGGCCTCAGCCTGGCCGACCGTGACGGCAAGCCGCTGTACCAGGTGGAATACCCGAAGCGGGGTTATCGCCGCTTTGAGGACATTCCCGACATCCTGGTCAGCGCGCTGCTCCACATCGAGAACCGCGAGCTGCTGACCGAACAGTTTCCCACCCGCAACCCGGCGGTCGAATGGGATCGCCTGGCGCAGGCCCTGCTCGAAAAGGGCATCAGCCTGGTCGACCGCAACCGCAACGTGCCGGGCGGCAGCACCCTGCCGACGCAGATCGAGAAATACCGCCACTCACCCGAGGGGCTCACCGCCAGCATGAGCGCGAAACTGCGGCAGATGGGCACCGCCAGCCTGCGCGCCTATCTGAACGGGCCGAACACCCTGGAAATGCGGCGCGAAACCGTGACCGCCTATCTCAACACCGTGCCGCTGGCGGCGGCGCCGGGCTACGGCGAAGTCAACGGCATCGGCGACGGCCTGTGGGCGTGGTACGGCCTCGACTTCGAGAAAGTCAACCGCACCCTGGCCAAGCCTCCGCGCGGCAAGGACGCCGCCTATGCCGGTATGCTGAAGCACGCGCTGTCCTTGATCGTCGCCGAGCGCCGCCCCTCGTATTACCTTGCCGCCAACCGCAAGGCGCTCGACGCGCTGACAGACGACCACCTCGACCTGCTGGCCAGCGCCGGGCTGATTTCACGCAAACTGGCCGACCAGGCCAAGCGGATCGAGTTGCGGACACCCCGCCAGCGCGTCGGCCCGCCGCCGCCGCGTTTTGTCGACCAGAAAGCCGCCAATGCGCAGCGCATTCGCGTCGCCGCGCTGCTGGGCGAGCCGCGCCTGTACGACCTCGACCGCCTCGACCTCAAGGTCGACACCACCATCGACCAGCCGGCGCAGAAAATCGTCAGCGCCTATCTGCAAAGCCTTGCCAGGCCCGAGGCTGCCGCCGCCTCGGGCCTGATCGGGCATCGCCTGCTGCAGCCCGGCAATCCGTTGGCCAGCGTGATCTACAGTTTCACCCTCTACGAAAAAACGCCGTCCGGCAATCTGCTGCGCATCCAGGCCGATAACCTCAACCAGCCGTTCGACATCAACAGCCAGGCGCGCCTGGACCTCGGCTCCACCGCCAAGCTGCGAACCCTCGTCACCTATCTGGAAATCATCGCGCGGCTGCATGCCGAATACCGGCTGCTCGACGCCGAAGCGCTCAGGCAGAAAGCCCGGCCGCAGCGCGACGTCCTCGCGCAGTGGGTGGCCGTCACCCTGCTGAGCCGGCCCGGCATCAAGCTGGGTGATCTGCTCGACGCCGCAATGAGCCGCCAGTATTCCGCCACGCCCGAAACCTTCTTCACCGGCGGCGGCCTGCACAACTTCGCCAACTTCGACGTCAAGGACAACGGCCGCACGATGAACGTGTGGGAGGCCACCCGCAATTCGGTCAACCTGGTGTACATCCGCATCATGCGCGACATCGTCCGCCATTACGCCAGCAGCACCCCGGGGGCAGCGGCGCGCATCATGGACGACGCCGGCAATCCGCTGCGCGAGACATACCTCGCCCGCTTCGTCGACCAGGAAGGCCGCGTCTTCACCCACCGCTTCTACCAGCGCCACAAGAACCTCAGCGCCGCGCAGATGGCCGACAATCTCTACAGCCGAATCGGCCTCAACCCGCGCCGCTTTGCCGCGGTGTTCCGCTATCTGGAACCGCGGGCCGATTTCGATGCCTTTGCCGCCGCCCTGCATGAACAGGTTCCCGCCAGCCGCGGCCTCGGCAAAAAAACGCTCGAATCGCTGTACCGGAGCCATGCGCCGGACGCCTTCAGCCTGACCGACCGCGGCTACATCGCGCAGATCCATCCGCTCGAATTATGGGTGGTGAAAACCCTGCGCGGCGCACCGGAAACCGATCTCAAGACTCTCTACGAATCCGGCGCCGGGATGCGCCTTGAGGTCTACGAATGGCTGTTCAAGACCAGCCGCAAGAATGCGCAGGACATCCGCATCCAGTCGCTTCTGGAGGTCGAGGCCTTCGACCGCCTGCTGACCGACTGGAAGCGCCTCGGCTACCCGTTCGATACCGTCACGCCGTCCTACGCCACCGCGATCGGCAGTTCCGGCGACCGCCCCGCGGCACTGGCCGAGCTGATGGGCATCCTGGTCAACGACGGCGTGCGCGTGCCGATGGCAAGCCTCAGCGCCCTGCACTTCGCCGCCAACACCCCCTACGACACGCGGCTGTCGCCCAAACCGCCCAAGGGCGAACGCCTGATGCCCGCCGCGGTCGCGCAGACGGTGCGCCGTGCGCTGGCCCAGGTGGTTGAATCCGGAACCGCCATCCGGCTGGCCGGCACGCTCAAGAACCCGGCCGGCCAGCCGCTCACCATGGGCGGCAAGACCGGCACCGGCGACCACCGCTTCGAGCGCTACGGCAAGGCCGGCCAGCTGCTCGAATCGCGCGTGGTCAACCGCACCGCCACTTTCGTGTTCTATCTGGGCGACCGCCACTTTGGCACGCTGACCGCGCTGGTTCAGGGCGAGCAGGCCGGACTGTTCGGCTTCACCAGTTCGCTCACCGCGCAGATCCTGAAAACCCTGTTGCCACAGCTGAAGCCACTTCTGAATCTGCAACCGTCGGCGCCACCCGGGGTTGCCGCCGACGCGGCGGCCGAGCCCCTGCCCGCCGTTGTTGTGCCACCCAGGCCACGGGCGCCGGCACAGGAAAAACCCGACGGCTCGACCAGCCAGGCCGACCCTCCGGTCAAGCAACCCGCGCCGGCTCAGGGCGGCTTCCCCGAGGATCTTGAACCCAGCGTGGTGTTGCCGGTCCCACTTATGCCCGAACCGGCCCTCCCGGCGCCGTGACGCCCGACAGGAGATTGCGTACAAATCGGATATGCTGAAAGACGGATTCCTTATCACCGCGCCATGAATGACATCCACCCCCTGATCCGGCACGCCCCCGCCGACGCCGCCGGCAATGACAGCATCCCGGCATTGCGGGTGCTGTCTGAAATCACCACCAGCCTGTCCTCCGACGCCAATGTCGAGCAGCTGCTGGGGCGTTTCCTGTCGACCATGATCCGCCTGGCCGGCGCGCAGGCGGGCGCGGTGCGCGTCATCACCGACGATCGCACCCACCTGCGGCTGATCGGCTCGGTGGGACTGCCGCCCGACCTGGTCGAGCACGAAAGCATTGTCAGCGTCGATTGCGGCGTGTGCGGCAAGGCCGCACGCGAGGTGACGGTAAGCAGCTGGAACAACGTCGCCTACTGCAAGCGCCAGGCCAACGACGCCTATTTCAGCGACACCTGCAACACCGTGGTGGCGGTGCCGCTGATGCACAAGAACCAGGTGATGGGGGTATACAACCTGTTCATGGAGGAAGGCAAGGCCGTTCCCGAGGACGTGCGCCTTTTGTTCCGCTCGATCAGCGAGCACCTCGGCATCGCGCTGGAAAACGCGCGGCTGACCCGCGAGAACATGCGCATCTCGCTGATGAACGAGCGCCAGATGCTGGCCAACCAGATTCACGACTCGCTGGCGCAGACGCTGGCCTACGCCAAGATGCGGCTTACCGTCCTGGGTGATGCCATGCGTCACGAGAACTACCCCAAGGCCAACCGCTATCTCGGCGACGTCGAGGAGGCGGTCGACCTCGCCTACGCCGACCTCAGGGACCTCATCACCCAGTATCGCGACCGCATCAACCCGCGCGGCCTGGTGCCGGCGATCCAGGAGCTGGCCAAGAGCTTCCGCAAGAAGGCCAACGCCGACGTCGACTTCCTCAACCTGGTGCAGGACGTGTCGCTCACGCCCGACGAGGAAATCCAGGTCTTCCACATCATCCAGGAATCGCTCTACAACATCGCCAAGCACGCCCGCGCGCGCCATGTCGTCATCACCTTCGACCTGGAAAACGGCCAGTACATCGTCAACGTCGCCGACGACGGCGTCGGCGTGCAGAAAAAGAACGACGAATCGTCCACCATGGGCAAGAGCTTCGGCCTCACCATCATGCGCGAGCGTGCCGCCCGGCTGAACGGCAAGCTCATCGTGGAGTCCCGCCCAGCCGGTGGAACCGTCATCCGTCTCGTCTTCCCCCAGCGCGCCGCATCCCACCAACACAGCGAGCACACCGCATGAGCCTCACCCGCATCATCCTGGTCGACGATCACACCCTGTTCCGCAAGGGCCTGGCCGAACTGCTCGAACAGAGCGGCGAGATCGAGGTCACCGCCTTCACCGGCAATCCCGACGAAGTCGGGATGCTGCTGCGGGCGCATCGCCCCGACGTCCTGATCCTCGACCTCAACATGCCCGGCACCGACGGCATCACCCTGATGCAGCAGCTGCGCGCCGACGGCTTCGATCTGCCGGTGCTGATCCTCACCCTCTCCGAAGCCGAGGACGACCTCGCCCGGGCGCTGCGCGCCGGCGCCAACGGCTATCTGCTGAAAAGCATGGAACCCGACGAAGTCGTCGACGCCATCCTGCGCGCCCAGCGCGGCGAAACCGTCGTCGCCCCCGCCATGACCGCCAAGCTCGTCAATCTGTACGACCAGAAGGGTCAGGACTCGACGTCCCTGCTCGAAGCGCTGACTCCGCGCGAACGCGAAATCCTCTCCCATCTGTCGCGCGGCGAGAGCAACAAGGCCATTGCCCGCAACCTGGACATCAGCCACGACACCGTCAAGCTGCACGTGCGCCACATCCTCGCCAAGCTGAACCTGTCGTCGCGGGTGGAAGCGGCGGTATTCGCGGTGGAGCACCGGGTGGCGCCGGGGGGGCGCGGCGAGGGAAGATAGAAAATTTCTGCGTGTCTCGTCTCGATAAGAATACTGTCGTGACTCATGACCGCAACTCAGACCAGGCAATTTCGGGGAAAGCACAGCAAGGTGTGTTTCCATTTCGGACATGCGCCCGCTAACCCAAACCGGGTGCAATTGAGTCAAAGAGGGCAGGCGTGAGCCTGTTCTCTACTCTACCCTTTTAATTCATGAGATTATCGGACATGTTTGTTGACTTACCCGGCTTTTCCATGCCCACTTGAATTGACAACCGATGCTTAACGGTTAACAATATGTCATGATCAAATTGTTCAGGCATAAGGGGCTTGAGACGTTTTTCAAGACGGGCAGCAAAAAGGGCATCCAGCCGCACCATGCGACAAGGCTGCAACTTCAGCTTGCCGTCCTGGACAACGTAACCGGGCCGGATGATATGAATGCGCCGAATTGGCGATTACATGAATTGAGTGGGAACCTGACCGGCCATTGGTCTGTATGGATCAACGGAAACTGGAGGCTGACATTCCGTTTCGACGGCAAAGATGCCGAGTTGGTTGACTATCAGGATTACCATTGAAGGAGTAAACATGACCCGAATGCACAACCCACCCCACCCTGGCGCCGTATTGCGCGAGTGGATTCCGGAGAGCCTGAGCGTGACCCAAGCGGCAGCCGATTTGCATGTATCGCGTGTTTCCTTGAGCAAGATACTGAACGGCAAATCCGGGATTTCCGCCGATATGGCGATCCGGCTTTCGAGATGGCTCGGCACTTCTCCGGATTTATGGATTGGTATACAAGCCCAGTACGACTTGTGGCAGGCGGGAAAGCTCAAACAGCCGAAGATTCAGCCCTTGCACAAGCAGGCGGCTTGAGAGCGGCGCCGATTCTCGTGCACATACACGAGTGGCCCGCGCACGCGCATGGCGCAACTCGCCAAAGACGCGGGCCTGGGGCGTGAAAGCCTTCTTTACAAGGCACTGACGCCCGGTGCCAAGCCGCGCTACGACACGATGCTGAAGCGCCTGCACGCCCTGGGAGTCAAGCTCACTGCCACTTCGGTGCATTCCTGATCCTGTCACGCAAGCTGTTGCCGGTCTACTTGATCGCTGGCAGGCTGCGCCTTTCCTTAACCCATCAAAATCGAGACACAACATGAGCAGTTTGCCCCCATGCCCCAAATGCGGTTCCGAATACACCTACGATGATGGCAGCCAGTACGTCTGCCCGGAATGCGCACAGGAGTGGCCGAAGAACGCGGCGGAGAGCGTCGGGCAGGCGCGCGTGGTGCGCGACGCCAACGGCAACGAACTGCACGACGGCGACACGGTCACCGTGATCAAGGATCTGAAGGTGAAGGGGTCGTCGTCGGTGGTCAAGGTCGGAACCAAGGTCAAGAACATTCGCCTCGTCGAGGGCGACCACGATATCGACTGCAAGATCGACGGCATCGGCGCCATGGGACTGAAGTCGGAATTCGTGAGGAAGGCGTAGGGACGCTACGACCACACCCCCGGCCGGGGTGAAAAACTGTCCAGCACCCGCAGGTAGCTGGCGCGCGCGACGACAGAGGGGTCGGGCAGGTTCTGCTGGCTCATACTGCCCTTCATCTGGGCGACCGACGCGTATTCCTTTTCCTCCCTCCAGTTCTGCATCGCAGCCAGGATTTCGGTCAGTTTGTCCGGCCCGTGCTGCAGCAGGCAGGACGCGAGATGCACGACGTCGGCGCCGGCCAACAAAAGCTTGAGCGCCTCGCTTTCGCTGTGGACGCCGCCGGTGGCTGCGAGCGTCAGTCGGGTGCGGCCGTGCAGGATGGCGATCCAGCGGATGCGCAGCAGCGCCTCGGCGGCCGATGAAAGATGCAGCTGATCGACCATGCGCAGTTCGTCGAGGTCGATGTCCGGCTGGTAGAAGCGGTTGAACAGGGCGACGCCCTGTGCGCCGGCATGTTCGAGCTGCTGCACGAAATGCGGCAGCGAGGAAAAATAGGGCGACAGCTTCATCGCGATGGGCAGGCTCACCGCGCGGCGCAATTCGATGAGCAGGCTGAGATAGCGCGCCTCCACCGTCGCGCCGGAATGCCGGGTACTGGCGGCGACGTGGTAGACGTTGAGCTCCAGCGCATCGGCCCCGGCTTTCTCCAGTTCGCGGCCGAGTTCCACCCAGCCGGACGGGGACACGCCGTTGAGGCTCGCCACCACGGGAATTTCGAGACGGCGCTTGAGCTGATGCAGGTGCGCCAGATAGCGTTCGAGTCCGCCATGAAATTCGCCATGATCGGGCAGAAAGCCATCCGCTTCGCTGTGTCCGAGGCCGGCATGCAGCAGTAAGAAACGGTCCACCATCGCGTCCTCCGCGCGCAATTCCTCCTCGAACAGCGAATACATCACCAGCGCGGCGGCGCCGGCATCCTCCAGCCGCAGCGCGGTGTCGACATCTCTCGACAGCGGCGAGGCGGAGGGCACCAGCGGGTTCTTCAGTTTGAGGCCGAGGTAGTCGGTGGAGAGATCGATCATGTCAGTCTCCGGATTTGGATTCGTCGGCATGGCGCAGTGCCATGTCCTGGTAGGCCTTGAAGCGCCGTTCAGCCTCCTTCTGCGCTTCTTCCAGGAAATGCTGCGCGGCCTCGGGATGGCTGCGCGCGAGCATGGCAAAGCGGGTTTCCGATTCCATGAAGGCCTTGATCGGCTGGCTGGGCGCGGCGGAATCGAGCCTGAAGGGATTGCCGCCGCCCCCGGCGATGCGCGGATCGAAACGGAACAAGGGCCAGTGGCCGCTCTTCACCGCGAGATCCTGCTGGCGCAGGTTGTAGAGCATGTCGTAGCCGTGCGCGATGCACGGGCTGTAGGCGACGATGAGCGAGGGGCCCGGATAAGACTCGGCCTCGTGGAACACGCGCAGGGTGTGCACGTCCTTGGCGCCGTAGGCGACGGTGGCAACGTAGGTGTGGCCGTAGGCAGTGGCGAGCTTGGCGAGATCCTTCTTGATGGTGGGCTTGCCGCCTGCAGAGAACTTGGCGACCGCGCCGACGGGCGTGGCCTTGGAGGTCTGGCCGCCGGTGTTGGAATAGACCTCGGTGTCGAGCACGAGGATGTTGACATCGTGATGCAGCGCGAGCACGTGGTCGAGGCCGCCAAAGCCGATGTCGTAGGCCCAGCCGTCGCCGCCGATGATCCACACCGAACGGCGGATCAGCCATTCGGCGAGGCTGGCGAGTTCGGCGGCGCGCGGATGCTTCGACGCCGCGAGCCTGCCGCACAGGGCCGCGACGCGCGCGCGCTGCGCGACGACGCCCGCCTCGGCGCGCTGGTCGGCGTCGACGAGCGCGGTGGCGAGATCCCCGCCGATCTCGCTGGCGAGTTCACGCACCAGATGACGCGCCTGGTCCATCAACTGGTCGGAGGCGAGCCGCATGCCAAGACCGAATTCGGCGTTGTCCTCGAACAGCGAGTTGCTC
>JAJPEP010000069.1 GCA_021166845.1 Thiobacillus sp. | reverse complement strand
GATAGGGGTAGGGAAGAGTTCCCACTCTCCCCTCCCTCCGAACCGTGCGTGCGGTTCTCCCGCACACGGCTCTCCAGTCAGTGGTTTCCTCATCGGGATTGGCTCGCAAACAATCAAGCTCCGGTTTCTTGTGAAAAGCTCCAATGCAGCGAAATTTGCATTTGGCCTACCTCTGACCATCTGCTTACTTTGACACCGTTGCCCAGTGCCGCCAACATGCGTTCCATCCAGTTCGTGCGATCTACCCAGTACCATTCGGGTGAGGCAGTCTCAGCTTGTTTAGCCCTTGCGGGCACTCTATCCGCTTCGGTCATGCGCTCGCTCTTTCCTTCTTTCCAGCATCCACTTTCCTGCCTCCCTTCCCTCGACGCGACTTTGCTTTCCGCGCTTTTCCGGCTGCCTCCGCGGAGTTTAGTCTCCAGGGTGCGCCCCCCAGCCCGTCCGCAAGGGATACCGTTCCAGGCGCCGCTGGCGCCAGGAACATAACGCCGGTTTCCCGGCTGTTTGGCCTTGTTCCGCTCTTCAGCCTTGCGGTACTACGAAGGCTCTGACTCCTGTTTCCCGTCACCTCGGGTTACAGGTCTCCCCGCTTGTCTCGCGCAAACTTCCCAACGTTCCGCCTCCAACCACGCGGGCGCCCCGGGTGTCGCTTTACACGCCATGACAGCGCATCCGGTGTGTTTCAGGCTTCGCCCTCTCCTAGCAAGCTCGCCGACACTCCCCGCCGAATCGAGTTCGTATTCCTACGGACCGCCAGTTCGCTTCCGGTTGCTCTCCACCCCACCTCACGGTGACGCAGTTACCTTCAGCTACGGGGCCTTGGCTTACCCCGACACGGACTCTCACCGTGCTGTTTGCGCGCCTTCACGGGCGCACTGGGAGCGGGTTTACCCGCGATTCCCGGCTACTACATCGCAGCTGAAGCCGCTCTTACGGAGCCGCCTGCGGGATACCGCAGGCTAGGGGCTTCATCAGAGGGGGCAAGACATGACTTCAACACCAACAGTGACATGGCCAATCAAAGCCATCGTCAGGAAGCGCCTCAGCCCCAACACTTCACTACTACACTTGATTAAGTAGCCAGATATTCCCGCTCAACCTGTCTGGGATCCTGTCACCAGGTATTTTCTGCCGAGGTCCGCTTTCATGCATCCGATCACCTTGCGTCTGCCGGTCAAGATGCTGCCGCAACCGGACGAGACGACCTGTGGTCCTACCTGCCTGCATGCCATCTACAACTACTGGGGGGCGGATGCGCCCCTTGCGGAGGTGATCGCCCGCACCCGCAAGATGGAACACGGCGGCACCTTCGCGATTTTTCTGGCCTGCGATGCCCTGCGCCAGGGCTACCAGGCCACCATTTACACCTACAACCTGACGGTGTTCGATCCAACCTGGTTTGCGCCGGGGGTGGACATCGCCGAGCGCCTGCAGCGCCAGCGCGAGGTGAAACCGGACGCCCGGCTGCAGCATGTCACCGAGGGCTACCTGGAATTCCTGCGCCTCGGCGGGCGGCTGCGCCTGGCCGATCTCTCGCGGCCGCTGATCCGCAGTCTGCTGCGCCGCAACCTGCCCATCATCACCGGCCTGAGTTCCACCTACCTGTATCGCGCGGCGCGCGAATACGGACCGGGCGATGTGCCGGACGACATTCGCGGCCTGCCGGCCGGGCATTTCGTCGTGATCGCGGGCTACGACCGCAAAAAACGCAGCGTGCTGGTAGCCGACCCCTACGGCTTGCACCCCTACAGCCCGTCGCATGAATACTGGGTCAGCATCGATCGCGTGATCGGCGCGGTGCTGCTCGGCATCGTCACCCATGACGCCAATCTGCTGGTGATCTATCCGCCGCGGGCGGCGCCGAAGGAAGCGCCGTGAGCATCCTCATCGTGGTCGACAACCCGCGCGACTGGCCGCTCGACCTGCCCGGCGTGAGCGTCGTCCCGGCGCGCGCCTACCTGACCGACCCCGTCTATGGCGAGGGGCATTCGGCCAAGGTATTCAACCTGTGCCGCTCCTATCGCTACCAGAGCCTGGGCTACTACGTCTCCCTGCTGGCCGAGGCGCGCGGCCACAAGCCGCTGCCCCGGGTGAGCACGATGGAAGACCTGCAGTCGCAGAACCTGGTGCGGCTGCTCACCGAGGATCTCGACGCGCTGGTGCAGAAGTCGCTCGCGCCGATCAAGTCGGACACGTTCGAACTCAGCATCTATTTCGGCCGCAATGTGGCGAGCCGCCACGACGCGTTGAGCCACCGCCTCTTCAGCCTGCTGCAGGCGCCCTTGCTGCGCGCGCATTTCGACCGTCACCGCGACCACTGGAGTTTGCGCAGCGTGCGCGCCATCGCCGCCAGCGATATTCCGCCGCCGCATCACGACTTCGTGGTGGAGGCCGCCACCGCGTATTTCATGGGCCGGCGCCGGCGCATGCACAAGCGCCCTGCCCCGCGTTTCGACCTCGCCATCCTGCACGACCCCGACAACCCGGAATCGCCTTCCAACGCGCGTGCGCTGCAGAAATTCGAAAAGGCCGCGGAGGACGTGGGCCTCGCCGTGGAATTCATCGGTCGTGCCGATCTTGCCCGGCTGCCCGAGTTCGACGCGCTGTTCATCCGCGACACCACCTTCGCCAACCACTACACCTACCGCTTTTCAAGGCGGGCGAGCGCGGAAGGCCTGGTGGTGATCGACGATCCGGAATCCATCCTCAAGTGCAACAACAAGGTCTATCTCGCCGAACTGCTCACCCGCCACAATATTTCCGCGCCGCGCACGCTGATGGTGCACCACGACAACGTGGGCCAGATCGTTCCCAGCCTCGGCCTGCCCTGCGTGCTGAAGCAGCCGGACAGCTCGTTTTCGCTCGGGGTGACCAAGGTGGAATCGGAGCAGGAATTGCTCGCGAAGGTGGGCGCCCTGCTGCAAAAGTCGGAACTGATCGTCGCGCAGGAATGGCTGCCCACCGAGTTCGACTGGCGCGTCGGTATTCTCGACCGGCGGCCGCTGTTCGTGTGCAAGTATTTCATGGCCGCCGGCCACTGGCAGATCGTCAAGCGCGAGCCGGGCCGCGCGGGCTACCAGGAAGGTCAGGTTGAGGCCGTGGCGGTAGCCGAAGCGCCGCAAGCGGTGGTGAAGATCGCCCTCAAGGCAGCCAATCTTATCGGCGACGGCCTCTATGGCGTGGACATCAAGCAGGTCGGCAGCCGCTGCTACGTCATCGAGGTCAACGACAACCCCAACGTCGACGCCGGCAACGAGGACGGCGTGCTGAAGGATGCCCTCTACCGCGAGATCATGGGCTCGTTCGTGCGCCGCATCGAGGCGCGCAAGCGGGTGAACGCCTGATGGATGCCGCCCCCGCGCTGCATGCGTTCGCGGGCTACGGCATCGAGCTGGAATACATGATCGTGGACCGGCAAACGCTTGCGGTCATGCCGATCGCCGACGCTTTGCTGCAGGCGGCCGCCGGGGGGAAGGTTTTGGAAGTCGATCGCGGCCGCTTCGGCTGGTCCAACGAGATCGTGCTGCACCTGGTCGAGATCAAGAACACCCGTCCCGACCCGGCGTTCGAACCGCTTGCCGCCGATTTCCAGGCCGAAGTACGCAGCATCAACCGTCTGCTTGAACCCATGGGCGCGCGGCTGATGCCCAGCGCCATGCACCCGTGGATGAACCCCGCCGCCGAAACGCGCTTGTGGCCCCACGACCAGGCGCCCATCTACCAGGCCTACGACCGCATCTTCGGCTGCAGGAAACACGGCCAGGCCAACCTGCAGAGCATGCACCTCAACCTGCCCTTCGCCAACGACGCCGAGTTTGCCCGCCTGCACGCCGCGGTGCGGGTGCTGCTGCCCATCCTGCCGGCCCTCGCCGCGAGCTCGCCCATCGCCGACGGCAAGCCCGGCGGCTATCTGGACAGCCGCATGGCGGCTTACTGCACGGCCGTGCAACAGGTGCCGTCGGTGATCGGCCAGGTGGTTCCGGACACCATCAACAGCCGCGCCGAATACGAGTCGCAGGTGTTGGCCCCCATGTACCGCGACATCGCGCCGCTCGATCACGATGGCGTGCTGCGGCACGAATGGCTCAACGCCCGCGGTGCGATCCCCCGCTTCGACCGCAACGCCATCGAAATCCGCGTGATTGACATTCAGGAATGTCCGCAGGCCGACCTCGCCATTGCCGCCGCCGCCACCGCCGTCGTCCGGGCGCTCTACGATGACAGATGGTCGCTGCTCGCCATGCAGCAGGCGATCGGTACCGACCGTCTGCTAAAGATCCTGCGCGCCTGCATCCGCGACGCCGATCAGGCGCTGATCGACGATGCCGGGTATCTGCGGCTGCTGGGCTTGTCCGATCGGCAATATCGGGCGGGCGAACTGTGGCGGCACCTCATCACCCGGACAGCGCTGAACCGTTCCACCTTCTGGGCCGAGACCCTGCGCGTAATGCTGGAACACGGGCCGCTTGCACGTCGCATCCTGCGGGCGCTTGGCCCGGACTGCGGCAAGACGCGGCTGCACGAGGTCTACAGCGCGCTGTGCGACTGCCTCGAAACGGGAAAAATGTTTGTCGACCGATAAGTCCATGACCAGGTCAGATTACTTCCTGATCACCTGCGAGCACGGCGGGAAGCGCATCCCGCCACGCTATGGAAGCCTGTTTGCTGGATTCGAGGCATTGCTGCGAAGCCACCGCGGCTACGATCCAGGTGCGCTCACCGTGGCACGGGAATTGGCCGAGGCTTTGGCAGCGCCCCTGTTCGTTTCCACAACCAGCCGCCTGCTGATCGACCTCAACCGCTCCATCGGCCACCCACGCCTGTACTCCGAGGCCACACGCGATATACCCGTTGCGCTCCGCCGCGAGATTCTGGAACAGCATTACCTGCCTTACCGGAACAGGGTCGAGACGCATATCGGCGAAGCGATTGCGCGCGGCAAGCGGGTGATCCACCTCTCTTCCCACAGCTTCACCCCCGTGCTTGACGGCGCAATCCGCAACGCCGATATCGGCCTGCTCTACGACCCGGCGCGCTCCGGCGAGCGCGAACTGTGCCAGCGCTGGCGGACCGAACTCAGGGCATGGGCAGCTGCATTGAAGGTGCGCCGCAATTACCCCTATAGCGGCACGTCCGACGGCTTCACGGCCTACCTGCGCCGCCGTTTCCCGGCCGACGCGTATCTCGGCATCGAACTGGAAATAAACCAGCAGCACGTTTTCCGTGGTGGGCGGCAATGGCCCGCACTGCGCTGCCACGTGGTCGAGGCTTTGCGCCAGGCAATGACTGACGCCGCTTGAACGCAGGCGACCGCCGCACCGACAGTTCCATCGATAAAACAATAGGCCGGACCGTAATCTCTAGATCGAATCATTCCCCGGCTACAATCGCGCCATGAGTCTCCATAGCGTTTGCATGGCCAGGCCATGAGCACGCTCCCCATCTCCTTCCGCCTGTTGTTGAGCTACCTGCTGGTGGCCGTGCTGCCGCTGGCGGGGCTGGCCGCCTTTTATCTGGCCTCATTCGAAACGTCGCTGCGCGAAACCGTGTTGTCCAACATGGCCACCATCGCGGACAAGAAATCCGGGCAAATCGATAGTTACATGACCGAACGGCTGGCGGATGCCCGACTGCTCAGTCATAGGAACATCATTCGCGATGGGGTGGTTACGCTGGCAGATGCTTTTCACACAGGCGGACTGGACTCCCCAATCTATCGCTCCTCCGCAGGCCAGTTGCGCGATTCCCTGAGCCCGTCCAACGGAGCCGACGATTTTCATGACGTGTTGTTGATTGACCCAGCCGGCAACGCGGTGTTCTCAATCACGCAAGAGCAGGATCTGGGCACCAATCTGAAAGACGGCCCCTACCGTGACACCCAGTTGGCGAGGGGATTTGAACTGACAGTGCGGACCCTGCAAATCCAGCTCACCCGCTTTGCACTTTATAAACCGTCCGGAAATCAGCCGGCTGCCTTTCTGACGGCGCCCGTGCTGGAAAATGGTGTGCTGATCGGCGTGCTGGCCTTGCAGCTGGATGTGAACAAGCTGGAATCGGTCACAGCCGACCGCACCGGTCTGGGCCGTACCGGCGAAACGGTGCTGGCGCAGAAAGAAGGGAACGACGCGTATTACACCGGTCCGCTCCGGCATGTCGAGGACGCGGCCTATCGTTACCGGGTGCCGCTCCGGAAGGCGGCCCTGCCGATGCAGAAGGCGCTGGCCGGCGACCGTGGCCAGGGCGTCATTCGCGACTATGCCGGTATTGAAGGCGTGGCGGCATGGCGCCATCTGCCTGCCCTGGGCTGGGGCATGGTGGTCAAGATCGACACCGCAGAGGCGCTGGCGCCGACTGCCCAGTTGCGTCGCATCACCTATATTGCATTGGCGCTGTTCCTGCTGTTTTCCGGCATCGTGGCCTACTTTCTGGGGCGTGGATTGTCACGCCCGATCCAGAACCTCACCCGGGTGGCCGACCGCATCGCCGCGGGAGATCTCTCGCAACGCGCGCCCCGGGAAAGCATCGACGAACTGGGCCGGTTGGCCCATGCCTTCAATCATATGACGGATGCCCTGGCGGATGCCCGCAACAACCTTGAGGCCCAGGTAGAGGCACGCTCAAAGGCCTTGCGTGAAGTTTCCGCGCTGCAGAACGAGATTCTCGATAAAGCCGGCGCCCTGGTGGTGGTGCTCGACCGCGAAGGACGCATCCGCCGCTTCAATCGCGCCAGCGAGATGCTGACGCAGTATTCGTTTGCTGAAGTCGAGGGGAAATTTGTCTGGGATTTCCTGCTGCCGCCGGAAGAGACGGAAAGCGTGCGCAAGGCAGCATTCGGAGCCCTCGCCTGCAATCCGCAAGCACAGTGCAACACCTACACCAACTACTGGGTCGCCCGCGACAGGACAAGGCGGCTGATCGAATGGTCGAATTCCCTGTTGCTCGACGAGGCTGGCGAGATGGAATTCATGGTCAGCATCGGCACCGACGTGACCGAAAAACACTTGGCCGAAGCGGCACTCAAGGAAAGCGCGCAACGCCTCAACGAGGCACAGCGCATCGCCCAGACCGGCAGTTGGGAGCTCGACCTGACCAGTGGCAAGCTGACCTGGTCCGACCAGATATTTCGCATCTTCGAAATCGACCAGACGGCGTTCGACGCCTCCTATGAGGCTTTCCTGAACGCAATTCATCCGGAAGACCGCGAGTGGGTCAACCAGTCCTATACCGACTCGGTGGTGACCCGCATCCCCTACGATATCGCCCACCGGTTGCTGATGCCGGATGGCCGCATCAAATGGGTGAACGAACGCTGCGAGACGCACTACGACGAACAGGGCAAGGCGTTCCGCTCCACGGGCACCGTGCAGGACATCACTGAACTCAAACTGGCGGAAGCGTCGCTTCGGCTCTTCGCCAGCGTGTTCGAGCAGAGTGGCCAGGCCATTCTCATCACCGACAGCGACAAACGCATCCTGGCGGTGAATCCCACGTTCACTCACCTGACGGGATACGGCATCGACGAGATTCGTGGCAAGAACCCCAATATCCTGGCCTCCGGACTTACGCCCGCCGAAACCTATCAGGCCATGTGGAAGGGATTGAATGAGGCTGGCTACTGGCAGGGCGAGATCGTGGACCGACGCAAGGACGGCACGCACTATCCAATATGGGCATCGATTTCGGTGGTACGCGATGCCAATGACCGGATCACCCATTACATCGCCAGTTTTACCGACATCAGCGAGCGCAAGCTGGTCGAGGAGCATATTTGCCAGCTGGCCTATCGCGATACGCTGACGAGCCTGCTCAACCGCTTCAGCCTCAGAACCCAGCTGGAACAGGTGCTGGCCATGGCGCATCGGGATCATCGCGCGCTGGCGGTGATTTTCCTCGACATGGATCGCTTCAAAACCATCAACGATACCCTCGGCCATGCCGTTGGCGACAAACTGCTCATCACGGTGGCGCAGCGTTTGCGCGAGAGCGTGCGCGAGAGCGATATCGTGGCCCGCCTGGGCGGTGACGAGTTCGTGGTGGTGCTGACCGAGGTGGAAGATGCCACGGCCGTCGCCCGTTTGGCGGACAAGATCCTGCATGTGCTGGCGCAGCCTTACCTCATCGGCAAGAACGAATTGCATTCGGCGGCGAGCATCGGTCTCGCCTTTTACCCGGACGACGGCGAAGACGGCGAGACCCTGATGAAAAACGCCGACACCGCCATGTATCACGCCAAATCGCAGGGCCGCAACAATATCCAGTTCTTCACGGCTGAGATGAACCAGGCCGCGCTGAAACGCCTGATGCTGGACCAGGACTTGCGTGTGGCGGTGGAAACCCGGCAGTTCGAGTTGCACTACCAACCCCAGCTGGACAGCCGCGATGGCCGCATCGTGGGCGTCGAGGCGCTGGTGCGCTGGCATCATCCGCGCGATGGCCTGATATCGCCAGCGGAATTCATTCCGGTTGCCGAGGAAACGGGCCTCATCCTGCAACTGGGAGAGTGGGTGCTGGATGAAGCCTGCCGCCAGCTCCGCGCGTGGCGAGATGAGGGACTGGCGGACGTGACCATGGCGGTGAACCTGTCGGCGCATCAGCTGCGGTCCCCTGTTCTGCTTGCACAAGTTGCACGCGCGCTGGAAAAACATGGGCTGGCGGGCGCCAGCCTGGAGCTTGAAATCACCGAAACGGCGGCCATGCACGACCCCGCCGCCAGCATCCGCCAGCTCAAGGCCCTGCGCGACCTGGGCGTGCGCCTGTCGATCGACGATTTCGGCACCGGCTATTCGTCGCTCAGCTATCTCAAGCTGCTGCCGATCCACACCCTGAAGCTCGACCAGTCCTTCGTCCGCGACATCGAGACCGACAGCAACGATGTCGCCATCTGCACCGCCACCATCGCCCTGGCCCATAACCTGGGACTGGCCGTGATCGCAGAAGGCGTGGAAACCGAGGCGCAGCGGCTGTTGCTGACCTCGCACCAATGCGATTCCATGCAGGGCTATCTGTTCAGCAAGCCCCTGCCGGCGGAAGCGGCGCTGGCGTTCATCAAAGGGCGAAATGCCGACCCAGCGTAGCCCATGGCGAATGACGGTAATTCATTCCGCATCCAAAGATTCTGACGCCATTGAATGGGCGCTTGCTATCCTGAACACTGAAACGGGTTTTTATCCCGGACTTTTCATTCGATGATTTATGGCGCGTAGGGTGCACTCCGTGCACCGATCGACGCCCGAAGGTGCACGGAGTGCACCCTACGCAAAGCATCTCGCCTGAATGAACAATCCGGGTTTATTCAATTACATTTACACAGGAGGTTCGATGGCCGCACTTACCCAGTCCCAGCTCGATCAACTCGCCAAAAGGCTGAACGAGGACAACCAGGCGCTGTTGCGCGAAGTGCGTGAAGAGCTGGAAAATTCGGGCGATCAGCATCGCATCGATTTGCTCAACAGCGAGCCCGGCGACACCGGCGACGAGTCGATCGCCAACGCACTGTCGGACTTCAACGTGGCGATCCTGGACCGCCATATACAGGGCATGCGCGACATCGAGGCCGCGTTCCAGCGCATCAGGGACGGGGAATACGGCGTCTGCACCGATTGCGGGGATGACATCGATTTCGCCCGCCTGCAGGCCTACCCGACCGCCAAGCGCTGCATCGTATGCCAGGAAAAGCGTGAACGGGAGTATGCGCAGGAAGGCCACCCGAAAATGTGATCCGGCCAGCGCCGCACGACCGAGCCAAAAAGGAAACCGCGGCGATGCCGGAATTGAAAGACGATCTGCCTCAACTGATCCGCAGCCTGCATGACCCGGCCTGCTACGACCATGCGGCAGGCCCGGTCCGGCTGATCGAGACCCATATCTCCTGGGTCCTGCTCACCGGCGAATTCGCCTACAAGGTCAAGAAGCCGCTCGACCTCGGCTTCCTCGATTTCAGCAGCCTCGACAAGCGCCTGCACGCCTGCTGCGACGAAGTGCGGCTCAACCGGCGGCTTGCGCCCGAAATCTATCTCGACGTGGCGCCGATCGCCGGCACGCCGGCCGCCCCGCGTGTCAATGGCAGCGGCGAGACGTTCGAATATGCGGTGAAGATGCGCCAGTTTCCGCCCGACGCCACGCTCGACCGGCTCGACGCCGAAGGCGGACTGACCGCGCACCACGTCGAAGCCATCGCCGCCACCCTCGCCCGCTTCCACCATGAAGGCTGCGCGCGCGCGCAGGCGGACAGTCCCTGGGGCCGCCCGGAGAAAATCCGGCAGCCGGTGGCGCAGAACTTCGCGCAGATCGCGCCGCGCCTCGACGACCCGGCCGACCGGCAAGGCCTCGACGCCCTGCGGCGCTGGAGCGAGGCCGAGCACGCCAGACTCGCCCCGCTGATGGCCGCGCGCAAGCGCGACGGCTTCGTGCGCGAATGCCACGGCGACCTCCACCTCGGCAACCTCGCCTGGGTCGACGACCAGCTGCTGGTGTTCGACTGCATCGAGTTCAATCCCGAGCTGCGCTGGATCGACATCCAGTCCGAAGCCGCGTTCTGTTACATGGACCTGCTGCAACGCGGCCACGCCGGGTGGGCCTGGCTCTTCCTCAATGCCTGGCTGGAGCAGACCGGCGACTACCCGGGGCTCGCGCTGCTGCGCTACTACGCGGTGTACCGCGCGCTGGTGCGCGCCAAGGTCGCGGCAATCCGCACTTCGCAGACCGCCGGCCCCGAACGTGACGCCGCGCTCGCCGGGGTGCGCATGCTGCTGCGACTTGCCACCAAGCTGACGCGCCCCCGGCCCGTCCGGCTCGACATCACCCACGGCCTGTCGGGTTCCGGCAAGACCACCGTCACCCGGAAACTGTTGCAGACGGCGGGCGCCATCCGCCTGCGCTCCGACGTCGAACGCAAGCGCCTGGCCGGGCTCGACGCCCTGGCGAAAAGCGGTTCCAGCCTCGGGCAACAACTCTATGCGGCCGACGCCACCCGCCGCACCTACGACCACCTGGCGCGGCTGGCAGGCGAAATCCTCGACGCCGGCTGGCCGGTGATCGTCGATGCCACCTTCACTTCGCGCTGGCAGCGCGACCTGCTGCGCGAAGCGGCGCGCACCCGCAAGGTCGAATTCCGTATCCTCGATTTCCCCGTCCCCGTCGCCACCCTGCGCGAACGCATCGTCCAGCGGTCACATGAAGGCAAGGACGCCTCGGAAGCCGATCTCGCCGTGCTGCAGCATCAGATCGACACCGAGGAACCGCTCGGCACCGACGAGCCGGCCGACAGGCTGCCGGGAAGCGCTGATTAACTTGTCATTGCGAGCGCAGCGAAGCAATCCAGCGTATTGATTAAGCGGGCATTTCTGGATTGCCGCGTCGCTGCGCTCCTCGCAATGACAAGTTATATTATTCAGTGCTTCCCTGACATCGACATGTAGTTGCGGCAGGCCGCGGACGGCCGGTGCCCGATTTCCAGCATGACGAAATATCCCGGATGGATGATTCCTGGGCGGACGACAGCGTGCGCCCACCCGGTTACCTTGACGGCAATGCCCGGGATAAGACACCATTTGCGGCGGTCGGACGGCGCAAGGTCATCCGGCACGGCACCCAATATAAAAATATCCTTCATGAAAGGAACGGGCATGCACAACGAAAACGGCGGGAAAGCATACATGCAGAGAATCTTCTCTCCTGCCATTTTTATGCTGAATCGCCTGAACTACACCAGGAAGTTCACGCTGCTGTGGGTGGTGTCGCTGATTGCGATTGGCGTGGTGGTGTACAGCCTTTTCGTCAATCTGGCCCGCGTCATTCAACCCTCGCAACAGCGGCTGGAAGGCCTTACCCTGATCGAGCCGGTCACCCGCACCACGCAGTCCCTGCAATTGCACCGCGGGCTCTCGGCCGCCCTGCTGGGCGGCAACACGTCCATGCGCGACCGGCGCGCCGCCCAGGAAAAGATCGTCGCCGATGCCCTCGGGACGCTGGAAGAAAAGCTTCCCCCCGGCCTGACCGGCACCAAAGACTACCGCCGCATCCTCACCGACTGGACACGACTGCAAAAGGAAGGCCTGACGTTGACCCTGGCCGACAATCTTGCCGCGCATATCAGGCTGATCGAGCATCTGCAATTCTTCGAGCAGCTGGTTTCCGAGGAACACCTGCTGGTGATGGACACGGATATCGCTGCGTATTACCTGGTCGACATCGCCACAAACAGGGTGGCGCAAGTGCTGGAACAACTCGGCCGCCTGCGCGCCTACGGAACGGGCGCACTGACGCGATACGCGCTGACCGGAAAGCGGCTCGACGAGGACCAGCGCGTCGAACTTCGGGTGATGATGGCCGGGCTGGACGACGCGCTGCGGCATTTCAATTTCGGCATCGACAGTGTCGGACGCCACAATCCGGCCATCCACGGCGCGCTCCAGACGGTATCCCGGGATATCGACAATTCGGTCGGGCTGGTGACCGGGCTTGTGGCAACTGACATTCTCTCCGGCCGCTTTGCCCTCCCCCCTGAAACCTTCCTGAATGCCGCCACGGAACAAATCGACCGCAGTTACGCGCAACTGTACGATGCCCTGCTGCCGATGGCCCGGGGCCTGGCCCAGGCGCATATCGACCGCGCCAGGCAGGAACTGTTCGCCAGCGTCGGCATCTCCCTGCTGGTGTTCCTGCTGGCGGTCTATCTGTCGGTCAGCTTTTACTACGCGATTGTCGGCAGCATCCAGTCGATCGCCCACGGTGCGCGCGTCTTTGCCGGCGGCAACCTGGACACGCGCATCGAACTCGGCACGCGCGACGAACTCAGCCAGGTGAGCGACAGCTTCAACGAAATGGCCGACGGATTCAAAGCCCTGCTTGAAACGCACCGTGAAGGTGAAGCGCGCCTGCGCGCCATCATCGACACCGCACTGGATGCCGTGGTGCAGATGAACAGCGAAGGCGTCATCACCGGCTGGAACAGCCAGGCGGAAAGGATTTTCGGCTGGACGCACGGGAATGCGCTCGGGCGGCCACTCGACGAGACCATCATTCCGCCCCAGTATCGCGAGGCCCATGCACAGGGGCTGAAACATTTCCTGCGCTCGGGCGAAGGGCCTATCCTGAATTCGCGGGTCGAACTTGTCGGGCTGCATCGCGATGGCCATGAGTTCCCCGTCGAATTGGCCATCGTTCCGATCAAGGCTAAGGGCACACACGAATTCAGCGCTTTCATCCGCGACATCACCAGCAAGAAGGAATCCGAGGAGCTGATCTGGAAACAGGCCAATTTCGACACCTTGACCGGCCTGCCCAACCGCCACATGTTCCACGACCGGATGGTGCAGGAAATCAAGAAGGCGGATCGCGCCGAACTCGAAATAGCCCTGCTGTTCATCGACCTCGACAAATTCAAGGAGGTCAACGACACGCTGGGGCACACCATGGGCGACATCCTGCTGCAGGAAGCCGCGCGCCGCATTGGCGGCTGCGTGCGTGAGACCGACACCGTGGCACGCCTGGGCGGTGACGAGTTCACCGTCATCCTGGCCGAGCTTGGCGATACCGGCAGCGTCGAGCGGGTCGCGGAAAACATCCGGCAAAGCCTGGCCAAGCCGTTTCTGCTGAAAAACGAAATGGTCTATATATCGACCAGCATCGGCATCACGCTCTATCCCAACGATGCCGCCAATGTGGACGATCTGCTCAAGAACGCCGACCAGGCGATGTATGCCGCCAAGAACGAAGGGCGCAACCGCTTCAGTTATTTCACCCCGGCCATGCAGCAATCCGCCCAGGCCCGGCTGCGTCTGACCAACGACTTGCGTGGCGCTCTGGAAGCCAGGCAGTTCAAGATCTACTACCAGCCCATCGTCGACCTGGCTACCGGCCGCATCCACAAGGCAGAAGCGCTGATCCGCTGGCTACACCCGGAACTCGGCATGGTCAGCCCGGCGCAGCTTATCCCGCTGGCCGAAGAGAGCGGCTTGATTGTCGAAATCGGCGACTGGGTGTTCAAGGAATCGGCGCGCCAGCTGAAACACTGGGGAGCGTTGTACAACAGCAGGCTTCAGGTCAGCGTGAACCTGTCTCCCGCGCAGTTCGGCGGCGTTGCGGGCTGCCTGAGCAAGGCATGGCTCGCTTATTTGCAGGAGCTGGAGCTGCCTGCGCAAAGCCTGGTCGTCGAGATCACCGAAGGCTTGCTGCTCAATTCCGAAACCGGCGTCACCGACGAGTTGCTCGGATTCCATGACGCGGGCATTCAGATCGCGATCGACGACTTCGGAACGGGCTATTCGTCGCTGTCATACCTGAAGAAATTCGATATCGATTATCTCAAGATCGACCAGTCATTCGTGCGCGACCTGGTGAGCGACCCGAATGACCGGGCATTGTCTGAGGCCATCATTGTGATGGCGCACAAGCTTGGCCTCAAGGTGATCGCCGAAGGGGTGGAGACGGAAGCGCAGCGGGCGCTGCTGACCCAGGCGGGCTGCGACTATGCGCAAGGATTCCTGTTCTCCAGGCCGCTGCCTGTCGATGAATTCGAGGCCTTGCTGACAAGACAGCAACCCGGCTGCATCTTTCAGGAAAACCGAACCTGATTCCCGTCCGAATCGTAGGCCAGATACTGGGAGACCGCGCCATTCAGGATGGAATCGACCATCTTTTTCAGGGGCGTCTGCGCGTCTTCGGTGCTCGGCATGACGCCCGCACGCCCGGCCAGGCAGGCGACAAACACGATTTTCCAGTCCAGCCCGGTCTTGCGTGACTCCTCGACCAGATCGGAAAAATCACCTAACTCGTCCAGCGCTTTGTCGGTGCACATTTTGGGGGTCAGCACGCCCCCCTTCCCGGCTTTGAAACGCTGCGTCTGGGCTTCGGTATAGCCTTCGGGCAGCTCGGATTGCGTAAAAACGAAAAGAAGCCGTTGCGGTTCCGGCTGCTGCCTGGCTGCGTTTAACAGGTCCGGGTAATTCGAGATGTTCATGCGGGTTTCCTTTGTTTTCGGACTACAGAATATAAACGCCCTCGACAAAATTTGAAATCCATATTGGCGTCGATGAGCGAATTCGGGGCGAATGCAGGCGACGATCCCGCAAAGCTTCGCCCGACGGATGGTCTGGTTAGTCCTCCGCCCCGGGCTGCGCGGGGCTCACCCCGGCCGCCGCCAGGTAATCGCGCACATGGCGCAGTTCCTGTTTGGTGCAGGTAGGACTGTTGTGCGGGCGATGGATAAACCCCTCCACCCCGTTCAATACCACGCGGAAGCTCGCGCCGTGATGCGGCTCAACCCTGGCGCCCAGGTGCGTCAGCATCGACTCCACCTCGCGCCAATGGACGTTGCCGCTCACGGGACCTTCAAAAATGGCATGCAACAAACTTTCGTATTTGTGACGCATGGCTGCTCCTCAAGGAACGATGCTTTCAGGATAGAGCCCGGACAGCCGCAACGCGAATCGCGTCGCGGCGTCTTCAAACCAGGCTGGCGCTTGCGTTCGCCGATATCCAGGAAATTGATCACCGTTCCCACCAGTTCGCCGTTGCGGTAAACGGGGTGCGAACAGTACTCCACGAGGAAGCTGCTGCAGTCCTTGCGCCAGTGCACCTCACTGCCCACGTGCGTGGGTTTGCCCTGGCGAATGTGGCAATCTTCCTTGGGATGCGGCCGGCCGTCCGGATAGATGTGATGGATGAGGCGATGCGCGTTCTTGCCGAGATACGTCTCAAGCCCGAATACGTGCGGTTCGTGGCCATGGACATTGAGCGCGCCCACCAACCTTCCCACCGACCCGCAACGGCGTGGCGGCCGACGACCGGCAACCCTGGGCGCACGCATGTTCCCGCCACAACGTGAATCGCTGATTGATTTCGGTATCGTTGTTGACCACCGTGGCGCCCATGCGGATTGCGGTGCCGGTCGAGCCCCGCCCCTGTGGCGAGTCGTCGCAGCGAACATCCGCCTGGGCGGAATCGTCCCGGGCAAAGCCGGCCTCGGCCACCGGGCGCACCGTCACACCGTCCTCATCCACCAGGCCGATCCAGGCCATACGGAACAGCGCCGCCGCGCCGCACTATTTATCGCGGCACCACGCGAGCGTTCTCGCCGCTGCCCTCGACGCGCACATTCATGCCTTCCCGCAGGCGGGCATCCACCGGCTGGGTAATCGTTACACGCCCCCCGGTCACCATATCGACGACGATCCGCTGCGCATCCTTCTTGGCGATTTTGCTTTCAGCATAGGTGCCGGCCGCTCCCCCCAGCACGGCCCCAGCCACCGTGGCCGTGGTGCTGTCGCCCATCCCCGCGCCGAGAAGGCCGCCCGCCACCGCGCCCACGGCCGTCCCCACCCCCAGCTTGTACTGGTCATCCACCGTGACGTTTTCAAGCTGGGCAATGGTGCCGTTACGTTCCGCCACGCTTGCCGCCGTCGTGCCCGTCTCGCCATATTTCGTCCCACCCATGCTGCCGATTTCGGCGCAGCCTCCCGCCAAGGCCGCGCACAACAGTAACGGCAATGCAATCCGCTGATTCATGGTCATGCTCCTTCCTGAACTTGGAGCATTTACTATAGGAAACAATTGAAAGCAGAACGCCCCGCCGGAGGCTTTCCGCCGCACGGGTGCGAGGCCCGGTATGCTTCATGGCTTTCAACCTGGAATCCCCCGGACGCCCTGCCTCCTCAACCCACGCGTACAGAAAACCCCGCTCATGAACGATCTGGCACAACAACTCGGTGAATCCTTCCTGACCACCTCCTGGCTTCCCCAGGTACTGACGGTAATTGCCGCTGTCGTCGCCATCAATATTGGCGCCTACTACCTGCTGCGCCATATCGAGAAGATCGCCGCGCGCACGCCGGCCGGCTGGGACGACGCCCTGATCAAGTCCGCCCGCAAACCCCTGACGCTCATCGTCTGGGTCACGGGTGTGGCCTTCGCCCTTCAAATCGTGCACGAGCACAGTGGCGTACCGGTTTTCGCTTTTGTCGTTCCCACCCGCGACACGGTCATCGTCGCCGCGCTGGCGTGGTTCCTGTTGAAGTTGATCCGCCACGCCACCCACACCATCATGAGCCGCAGCGCGGCGATGGGGGATGCGCTGGACTACACCACGCTCGATGCCCTCTCCAAGCTGGGTCGCTTCTCGGTCGTCATCATCGCCGCCCTGGTCATCCTGCAAACCCTTGGATTCAGCATTTCCGGCGTGCTGGCCTTCGGCGGCATCGGCGGCATTGCCGTGGGATTCGCCGCCAAGGACATGCTGGCCAACTTCTTCGGCGGCCTGACCATCTACCTGGACCGCCCGTTTGCGGTGGGCGAATGGATCCGCTCGCCGGAAAAACAGATCGAAGGCACGGTGGAATACATCGGCTGGCGCCACACCCGTGTGCGCGCCTTCAACAAGAACCCGATCTACGTGCCGAACGCCCTCTTCACCACCATCGTGGTGGAAAACCCAACCCGCATGACCAACCGGCGCATCAAGGAAACCATCGGCATCCGCTATGCCGACCTCGACAAGATGGCCCCCATCGTTGCCGACGTGAAAGCCATGCTGCAGGCCCACCCCGAAATCGACCCCAACGCCACCCTGATCGTCAATTTCAACGAATTTGCTGCGTCGTCACTGAATTTCTTCATCTACGCCTTCACCAAAACCATCGAGTGGGTGCATTACCACGAGGTCAAGCAGGATGTACTGCTGAAAGTCGCGGCCATCATCCAGGCCCACGGCGCGGAAATCGCCTTCCCCACCCGCACCCTGCATATCGAATCCGGCCCGGGCCTGGAAACCGCCCCGCAACTGCCGGGCTGATCTTGCAAGAACCAGCGACCAGATGTTGAGCCGTCATTGCGAGTACCCAGAGGGCATAAACTCGCGCGGCAATCCAGCGTATTGAACAAGCAGCCTCATGACGCGTTTCGGTGGCCTGATCCCTCCGTTCAGGCCGGGCAAACCGCCGCAGCCCGAGCCCGCAACGGGCGCATGCCGCCTGCCGCGCCAAGCCAGCCAGTATTGCCAAGACAGGCCATCCCCCCCATACTGTCAGACGCATTAGTCTTTTGGTTTGTCCCTCCGGCCCCTTGCGGGCATCTTGTCGGCTCTCCTCATTCGCAGCCGCGCCGCGCAACCCCGACGCGGCTGCCGCAGTTCCCGCTGAGACTTTCGCGCACACCCACGCCGGTGCACGGCTTCGTCGTGCCATTGGCCTAGCATGAGGAATCGAAACATGGCAAAAGAAGAACTTGTAGAAATGGAAGGCGTCGTCAGCGAAGTGCTGCCGCAAACCCGCTTCCGCGTCACCCTGGACAACGGTATCGAGATCACCGCCTACGCCTCCGGCAAAATGCGCAAGCACCGCATCCGCATTCTGGCCGGTGACAAGGTCACCATCGAAATGTCGCCCTACGACCTCACCAAAGGCCGCATCAACTTCCGCCACAAGGACACCAACTCCGGTCCGCGGCCGGCCGCCATGCAAAGACGCTAGGGAAACGCTGAACAATTCAATACGGCCCATTGAGCGCAGCGAAGCAATCCAGCGTATTGATCAAGCGGGCATTTCCGCCCAGGCTGATCGAACCAAAAGCATTGGACGATTTATGGCGCGTCGCGTAGGGTGCACTCCGTGCACCTTCGGGCGTCCATCGGTGCACGGAGTGCACCCTACCAAAGCATCTTCCCCGAATGAACAATCCAGGTTGATCCCTACGAAATCCTGACCTCGGTTCCCACCTTCACCAGCTCGAACAGATCCGCCACATCCGCGTTCTTCATGCGGATGCAGCCGTGCGAAGCCGGCGTGCCGATCCTGTGTTCCTCGTGGGTGCCGTGGATGTAGATATAGCGGTTGCGGGTGTCCACCGTGCCGCCCAGGTTCTTGCCAGGCTCCAGCCCTTCCAGCCACAGAATCCGCGTGAGGATCCAGTCGCGCCCCGGATTCTCGGCGTCCAGTTCCGGCGTCCAGATTTCACCGGTCCATTCGCGCGACTTGAACGCCGCACACAGCGGCGCGCCCGCACCGATCTTCTCAGCGATGCGGTGCCGCCCGCGCGGCGTGCAATGGCTGCCGTTCTGCTCCCCCGCCCCGTTGGCCGCAGTGGAAACCGGATACTGGCGGATCAGCATGTCGCCATCCGGAAAGGGCTCCCACAGGTACAACTGCTGCAGGCGGATATCCACCCCGATCATCAGGTCGCTCATTGCATCGCTTCCTTCTTCTGCTGTCGGCGCGCCTCGAAAAAGCCCGAGATCATCGCCGCGCATTCGTCCGCCAGCACCCCGCCGGCGATCTCGCAATGGTAGTTCAGGCGCGGCTCGGAAAACACGTCGATGATGCTGCCGTGCGCGCCGGTCTTGTATTCGCGCGCGCCATACACCACCCGCGCCACCCGCGAATGCAGGATCGCCCCCGCGCACATCACGCACGGCTCCATCGTCACATACAGCGTGCAGCCCACCAGCCGGTAATTGCCCAGGCGCGCCGACGCATCGCGCAGCGCCATCACCTCGGCGTGCGCCGTCGGGTCGTGGCTGGAAATCGGCTGGTTGAAGCCGTGCCCGACGATCTCGCCGCCGCACACCACCAGCGCCCCAACCGGCACCTCGCCCACATCCCAGCCCTGCCGGGCCAGTTCCAGTGCGGCGCGCATGAATTTCACATCTTCGATCATGCTGCTGTTGTCCGATCTAATGCATTACGCTATGTAATGTGGCTCATCGTTATCGATTGCGCTGGCGTCATCGGCCGACTGTTCCGGTTCGCTGAGGCGTTCCCGCCAGCGCGGTAGTGACCTTCCCGCCCGACGGCGACCGGCGGTTCAATCCCGGCTTTGAGGCAGACCCCGACGCCATGCTCGCTGTGGTGGCCGGTGTCGGCCAGAAAGGCGGCCGGGGCATTCAGTCCCGCGGGTAGCGCGCGTTCGATGCCGGAGAGGTCGAGACTTTCAATGACGTTGGCGATATAGCGCGCGAGGCGGGTCTCGGGCAACCAGTCCTGCACCGAGGGCGGGAAGAGGTAGACGCTGTCTCGGTCTATCGGAAGAAAGCGAGCCATGGTGATCAGCTATGCACGGAATGGGGTAAGGCGAATTCTACGGGATGAGGGAGGAAAGTCCGACAGGCTGCTAGCGGAGGCGACGAGCGCAATGCTGCGCCCAAGATAAAATGCGCATATCGAGCAATAAATGGGGGCGCCCATTCGCCGACCTTAGTTAGGCGCGAACGCAATGCTTTCGCAACCGGCCCTTGGCTCGCGCCACAGGCCTTCGGCAATACACTCAGGGTCTTCTTTTTGCCTTCTGCCAACAAATAACAATTGGGTCAGTTCAGACACCCTCTTTATCAAGATCTTAGGTAAACAGTTGTGCGCTATCAGGGAAAGATCACTGACTGGAAAGACGAGAAGGGCTTCGGATTCATTGCGCCAAACGGGGGTGGCCAACGAGTCTTCGTTCACATCAAGTCATTCTCGAACCGGGAGCAGCGACCCGTCGGAAATGAGCTCGTGACCTACGAACTCACGCACGACGCCAAGGGTCGGCTACAAGCCAACAGCGTCGCGTTCGTAGGCAAGCGGGCAACGCCGGCCAGCCCATCGGGCCAGGCCACGCCTCTCCTTTTGGCCAAGGCACCTCTCATTTTAACTGCGGCTTTTCTTGTCTTTGTTGCGGGGTCGGCCTTTACAGGCAAGTTGCCAATTGCTGTCGTGTGGGTCTATCTGGCTGCCAGCCTTGTCGCATTTATCGCATACGCGCTCGACAAGTCGGCAGCAAGAAATGACCAGTGGCGGACCAAGGAGAGCACCTTGCATCTTTTTGCCCTGGCAGGCGGCTGGCCGGGCGCCTTGGCTGCGCAAAGACTGCTTCGCCATAAGTCCAGCAAGCAATCGTTTCAATTCGTGTTCTGGGTCACGGTCATTCTCAATTGCTGTGCCCTCGCTTGGTTCTTCTCGACTTCGGGAGCCGAGGCACTGCGTTCCATGCTTGGCACGGCATGACCGTCACCCCATTCCAGGAACTCGCCTGCCCACTGGACGGGACGCCCTTGCATTGCACGGGTTCCGCCTGGA
>JAJPEP010000009.1 GCA_021166845.1 Thiobacillus sp. | reverse complement strand
GCACTCCTTCATCGCGGCGCGCGACTGCTCGTTGATGACCTTGACGCCGGTCACGTACTCGCCGTACTCGGCGTTGTTGGAGATCGAGTAGTTCATGTTGGCGATGCCGCCCTCGTACATCAGGTCGACGATCAGCTTGAGCTCGTGCAGGCACTCGAAGTAGGCCATCTCGGGAGCGTAGCCCGCCTCGACCAGGGTCTCGAAGCCGGCCTTGACCAACTCGACGGCACCGCCGCACAGCACGGCCTGCTCACCGAACAGGTCGGTCTCGGTCTCGTCCTTGAAGCTGGTCTCGATGATGCCGGTACGCCCGCCGCCGATCGCGGAGGCGTAGGACAGCGCGGTCTCCTTCGCGCGGCCGGACGCGTCCTGGAACACGGCGATGAGGTCGGGGATGCCGCCGCCCTTGGTGTATTCGTTGCGGACGGTATGGCCCGGCGCCTTCGGCGCGATCATGATGACGTCGAGGTCCTTGCGCGGCACGACCTGGTTGTAGTGGATCGAGAAGCCGTGCGCGAACGCCAGGGTGGCGCCCTGCCTGATGTTCGGCTCGATCTCGTCGCGGTAGAGGCGCGACTGGAACTCGTCCGGAGTGAGGATCATCACGAGGTCGGCGGCGGCGACCGCCTCGGGCACGCTCTTGACCTTGAGGCCGGCGTTCTCTGCCTTCTTGACCGAGGGCGAACCCGGGCGCAGCGCGACGGTGACGTCGACGCCCGAGTCCTTCAGGTTGCAGGCGTGGGCGTGGCCCTGCGAGCCGTAACCGACGATGACGACCTTGAGCTTCTTGATGATGGAAAGGTCGGCGTCCTTGTCGTAGTAGATCTTCATGTGAATTCCTGAAAAGAAAGGGTCAGACTTTGAGGCTGCGCTCGCCGCGTCCGATGCCGGACGCGCCCGTGCGCACGGTTTCGATGATGAAGGCGGGGTCGATCGCCTCCAGGAAAGCGTCGAGCTTGGAACCGGTGCCGGTCAGCTCGATCGTGTAGGTCGAGTCGGTGACGTCGATGATGCGGCCGCGGAAGATGTCGGCGGTGCGCTTCATCTCCTCGCGCCCGGCGCCCGTCGCCTTGACCTTGACGAGCATGAGCTCGCGCTCGATGTGGCGGCCGTCGGTGAGGTCCATCACCTTGACCACGTCGACCAGCTTGTTGAGCTGCTTGGTGATCTGCTCGATGACGTCTTCCGAGCCGACGGTGACGATGGTCATGCGCGACAGGGTGGGATCCTCGGTCGGCGCGACGGTGAGCGACTCGATGTTGTAGGCACGCGCGGAGAAGAGGCCAGCCACGCGCGACAGCGCGCCGGATTCGTTTTCCATCAGCAGGGAAATGATGTGGCGGGCGCTCATCACAGTTCCTCCGCCAGGATCATCTCGGACAGGCCCTTGCCGCCCTCGACCATCGGGAACACGTTCTCGGTCTGGTCGGTCTGGAAGTCCATGAACACCAGTCTTTCCTTGAGCGCAGGCGAGAAGGCCTCCTTCAGTGCGGCCTCGACGTCTTCCGGCTTGTCGATGCGCATGCCGATGTGCCCGTAGGATTCGGCGAGCTTCACGAAGTCGGGCAAGGACTCCATGTAGGACTCGGCGTAGCGGCTGCCGTAGAAGAACTCCTGCCACTGCCGCACCATGCCCATGTAGCGGTTGTTGAGCATGACGACCTTGACCGGGATGCGGTACTGCTTGCAGGTCGACAGCTCCTGGATGTTCATCTGGATCGACGACTCGCCGGTGATGCAGGCGACCTGCGCCTCGGGGTGGGCGAGCTGCACGCCCATCGCGTAGGGCAGGCCCACGCCCATGGTGCCCAGCCCCCCGGAGTTGATCCAGCGGCGCGGCTGGTCGAACTTGTAGTACTGCGCGGCCCACATCTGATGCTGCCCCACGTCGGAGGTGATGTAGGCGTCGCCCCTGGTCACTTCCCACAGCTTCTCGACCACGTATTGCGGTTTGATGATGGGGCTCTGATTGTTGTACTTGAGGCAGTTTTTCGAGCGCCACAATTCGATCTGTGTCCACCAGGCGTTCAGCGCGGCCGCATCGGGTTTTTCCTTGGCCTGCTTCAGCAGGGCCAGCATGTCGGCCAGCACGTTCTGCACGTCGCCGACGATGGGCACGTCGACCCTGACGCGCTTGGATATCGATGAAGGGTCGATATCGATATGGATGATGCGGCGCTGCTCGCGCGCAAAGTGCGCGGGATTGCCGATCACGCGGTCGTCGAAACGCGCACCGATCGCCAGCAGCACGTCGCAGTGCTGCATCGCCATGTTGGCTTCGTAGGTGCCGTGCATCCCCGGCATGCCGAGGTTCTGCCTGTCGGTGGCGGGATAGCCGCCCAGCCCCATCAGGGTGTTGGTAATGGGAAAGCCCAGCAGGCGCGTCAACTCGGCCAACTGCGCCGAGGCATCGCCCAGCACCACGCCGCCGCCGGTGTAGATCATCGGCCGCTTGGCTTCCAGCAGCATCTGCACCGCGCGTTTCAGCTGCCCGCTATGGCCCTTGATCACCGGGTTGTAGGAACGCATTTCGACCGAGGCCGGATACTCGAATTCGGTGAGGTGGGCGGTCACGTCCTTGGGCACGTCGACCACGACCGGGCCGGGACGGCCGGTGGACGCAATGATGAAGGCCTTTTTCATCGTCACGGCCAGGTCTTTTACGTCCTTGACCAGGAAGTTGTGCTTGACGCAGGGGCGCGTGATGCCGACGGTGTCGACTTCCTGGAACGCATCCAGCCCGATCGCCGCGGTCGGCACCTGGCCGGTGACGACCACGATGGGGATGGAGTCCATGTAGGCGGTGGCGATCCCGGTCACCGCATTGGTGACGCCGGGGCCGGACGTCACCAGCGCCACGCCGACGCGGCCGGTAGCGCGCGCATAGGCGTCGGCGGCATGCACCGCGGCCTGCTCGTGGCGCACCAGCACATGCTTGAACTTGTTCTGCTTGAAGATCTCGTCGTAGATGTTGAGAACGGCCCCGCCGGGATAGCCGAACACGAACTCGACCCCCTCTTCAGCCAGACAACGTACAACGATCTCGGCGCCCGTGGCTTCCATATAAATGGCAAAAAACTAATTCGTTGGTGAACCCGTGAGGGTAATCGTTTTGCCATGATTCGGTCAAGAAACCATGCCTCGGCGCCGGGTTGAGGCTCGGCCACCGCTTCGCGCTCCGCGAATCCTGCAGGCACCGCGATGGAACGCGGGCAAAAGGTTTCGCCGGCCTTCGTTGTCGCCGACACGAAACCGAGTAATCGAAAATCGTGCGGCACCCTTCCTGCCGCACAGCCTGGTCACATTGCGCGGCCGCGAGAAAATGGACGATACAAGCGCCTATTCGTGCGCGGCTTCGCCGAGCGCTTGCATGATTTCGTTCAGCGAACCCTGCTCACTCCCAACCAGGCAGACCACGTTTCCGGTGCTGCACACGGTCAACCCTGCGCCCTGCACGATCCAGCCCTGCGACGGCGACCAGCCGCGCATCTGCGAGAACAGGGACAGCAGATCGGTATTGCTCGACACCGTGCGGCGATACCACTGGGCAAACCTCGCCATCTGCTCCATCAAGTCGGGAGACAGCATGCCTTCGGCCTCCATGATCGCGCCATCGTCGCGAAAGCGGCACACGGCGGTCACGCCATCCAGCACCAGGATTTTGTTCAGCGACATACGCGCTCCTCAGGCCGTCTGCACGGCATTGAACGCGGCCTCGTAGTCGGCATCGCGATTCTTGACGACGACGCCGCGGTTGCCATTCGCCACCACCGACCATTCCAGGCCCACGACCGAAATGCCCTTGAGCGGCTGAAATCCGCCCTGTCCGGTAAGGGTTTCCCAGCCGCTCGCTTCCATGCTGGCTATTGCCAGATTGGCGACGCATGTACGTGCCAGCAGATCCAGTACCTGCGGGGTCAATTCGGTTCCCTCGCGCAGCACATGCGATTGCAGATCGCCCCTGTCGTTGTAAGTGAACGCCGCCAGCGCGCCCGGCAATTCCATCATTTTCTCCAGGTCCATATCCCCCCCGTTTGTCAGTACAACGCTTCCTTGGTGTCGCCCCCCAGCCTTGCATACAGGCTGGCCAGCAGGTCGTCCTGCACATCGCCCACTTTGGCACGCATGATGGTCATGACGTCATTCAGCAATTCGTCACGGTTTTCGATGAAGGAAAAATAATTGCCCACTGCGCAAACAGTGATTTGGCTGCCGCGCACGATCCAGCCCTGTACCGGCCGGCACCCGCAGTTTTCGGCAAAGGATTCGAAAATTTCGGCCTGCATATTGACCGACAGCGTGTTGGCGCGGCACACGATCGAAGCCATGCGCGCAAACTCCTCGGTGAGCGCGCCCTCGTACGAGAAACGGTCGCCGCGATACGCATATTCGCCGGCAGCGATGACGCCGGGAATGGCCATGAGTTGCTTTACGATATGCATCGAGCCCTCCTGGGTTTTTGACTGGGTTGCGGCACGCTGTGGCAAAGTATCGCACCCAGCTGCAATATAGAACCTCCATGCAAGACAACGCAACAGACCTCGCCCCGGCGCCCTTCCTGGTGCGCATCGCCGCCATGATCTACGAATCGCTGCTCGTCGCGGCGGTGGTGTTCGTGGCCTCCTTCATCATCATCCCGGTCGTCGGCGAAATGCACGCGCCATGGCAGCGGCATCTGTTCCAAGCTTATATCGCAGGCGTGCTGTTCGCCTATTTCAGCGCATTCTGGCTGCGCAGCGGACAAACGCTGGCGATGAAAACCTGGCGTATTCGCCTGGTCAACCGGAACGGAGGCCGCCCAAGCTTCAAGCAGGCCGCGCTGCGATTCGTTCTCGCATTTTTCGGCTTGCTGCTGGCGGGAAGCGGCTTTTGGTGGGCCTTGATCGACCGCGACCGGCTGTTCCTCCACGACCGCATTGCCGGCACCCGGCTGGTGCGCGTGCCGCGCAAGGCGTGAGGAGATGAACTGGCGCGACCACCTGCAAGCGCGCCTGCTGG
This sequence comes from Thiobacillus sp., assembly GCA_021166845.1. Classification (GTDB taxonomy): domain Bacteria; phylum Pseudomonadota; class Gammaproteobacteria; order Burkholderiales; family Thiobacillaceae; genus Thiobacillus. Next base: position 2,919 of record JAJPEP010000009.1, on the reverse strand, counting down.
AGATACGGCCGGCCAGCGTGTATGCACTGGACGAATCGGCCCGCCAGCTGGCGGGCCGCATGCTGCAAGACACGCCAGTGCGCGCGCCCGGCAACCCGCCGGATTCGCTCTGCGCACTGGCATTGGGGATCGATGCGCTGAACGGGCTGAACCTGCAGCAAGCCCAGCACCTGATCAACCAGACACGCCTCTATATCGCTCCGCGCATCCTGCTCGTCGCGCAACCGGACTGCGCGCTGGACTGCGAGATGTTTCGTGCACTCGGCTTCACGCTGTCGGCGACCGACGCAACGGAAAACAGGCACATCCACTACTACGATCTCGACACCTACAAAACCGTGCCGGACTGGCTCAATGCCCGCCACTGGGCACACCCCGAACGCTGGCAGCCCTGAAGGACCCCGATCCGCTACGCGCGGCAATCCCGTGCGCCGTTCCAAGCCGGGCTTGCAAGTCCCCGGGAAGCGCCCGCCGTCCACGCCATCGGTTACACTGGCCACTGTCATCGCGCAACGACCCGACATCATGAAGTTCATCCCCCACAACGCGCTTGAAGAACAGCTGGCCGCCGTCCATGCCGGCACGCTCGATGCCGAGACGTTCGTGCTGCAGCTCGTCGATCAGCAGTTGTTCATGCCGGTGCGCGATGAAAAGAATCCCATCCAGGGATTCCAGCGATCGGTCCAGGCAGAGCCGCTGATCATCGAAACCGAAGACGGCGAGCGCGTGCTGGCGGTGTTCTCCAGCCCCGAACGCGCCAAGCCCTTGGTCGAGCACTTCCCCGAATTTTCGGGCGGCCTGCTGACCGAGTTTTCCTGGCTGTTGCGCCGCATCGGCGGCGGGGTGCCGATCGCGCTCAATCCGGGCTGGGACATCGGCATGGACTTCGACGCCGACACGATCGCGCAGCTGGTCGTGCAGCTCCCCCCCGAACACCCGGCCTGACGCGCCCCGCTCACCCACGCCCTCATGCCTTCCGAATCTGTACTCGCCGCTTTCCGTTCCGCCCTGGGGGCGGAGCGCGTCTTCGACGACGCCATCACGCGCGCCTTGTATGCCCACGACGAAACCCCGCGCCACGTCGAGCCCGAGGCCGTGCTGTTCCCGGCTTCGCACGCCGACGTGGCCGCACTGGTGCGCATCGCGTTCGAACATGGCATCGCCCTGACGCTGCGCGGCGCCGGCTCCGGCAACGTCGGTGGCGCCCTGCCGGCGCCCGGCAGCGTCGTCGTCAGTTTCGAGTGCATGCGGCGTGTGCTCGAATTCGACCCCGGCAACCGCCTTATCGTCGTCGAGCCCGGCGTGGTCACCGACGACATCGACCGCATCGCGCGCAGCGCCGGCCTGTTTTACCCGCCCGATCCCGGCAGCAGCGCCTATTGCCGCATTGGCGGCAACCTTGCCATGAACGCCGCCGGACCGCGCGCCGTCAAGTACGGCGTCACCCGCGACTACGTGCTGGGGCTGCGCGCCGTCACCGGCAGCGGGCAGGAAATCCGCACCGGCTGTCGCACCACCAAGGGCGTCACCGGCTACGACCTGACCCGCCTGCTGGTCGGTTCCGGCGGCACCCTCGCGCTCATCACCGAAGCCACGCTGAAACTGCTGCCCGCACCGGAAGCCGTCGCCACCCTGCGCGTATGTTTCGCCAGCAACCGCGCCGCGCTTGACGCGGTCGGCCGCATCATGCATCAGGCGGTCATCCCCTGCGCGCTCGAATTCATGGATCGTCATGCCATCGATGCCATCCGCCCGACCGGCGCGGCAGACGATCTGCCGCCAGGCACCCGGGCATTGCTGATGGTCGAAGCCGACGGCGCCGCACAGGATTTGCCGCGGCAGATCGCCGCGCTGGAAAAGACGCTCGCCGGCGAAGGCCTGCTCGACATGCGCAGCGGCTTCAAGCGCGACGACATCGCGCGGTTGTGGGCAGCGCGCAAATCGCTGTCGCACGCGGTCAAGCGCATCGCACCGCTGAAGATCAACGAAGATGTCGTGGTGCCGGTATCGCAGCTGGCCGACTTCGTCGACTTCATCGACCACACCGCGCAGGCGCAGCGCCTGCCGATCGTCTCGTTCGGCCACGCCGGCAACGGCAACCTGCACGTCAACCTCATGGTGCACCCCGACGATGCGGACGAAATGAGGCGTGCCCGCCTGGCCCACGAAGCCATCATGCTGCGCGCGCTGGCGCTGGGCGGCACGCTCTCGGGCGAACACGGCATCGGCACCGAAAAGCGGCGCTTCGTCGCGCAGGAAATCGATCCCGCCACGCTGAATCTGATGCGCGCGATCAAACAGCAGTTCGACCCACACGGCCTGCTCAACCCCGGCAAACTTTTTCCTGATTAAGATGGGCACAAAGACTTTACAAGCGCAAAAGGCATCTATAGAATGCGCGGCTTCGTTGGGGGTATAGCTCAGCTGGGAGAGCGCTTGCATGGCATGCAAGAGGTCAGCGGTTCGATCCCGCTTACCTCCACCAACTAACAGGAAGTCCGATGCACAGGCTTGGCGTCATCACCACCCTGCTGGGGTTGATACTGAGCGTAGTCGGTCTGGTTGTTGGGTTTTGGAAGATGTTGAACGGTAGCGGGTACGCCGAAATCTGGCTGGGGCTGGTACCATTAGGTTTCGTCGGTTTGCTGCTCGGCGTCACCTTGACGCAGCTTTCCAAGAAGTAATGACGACGCAAGTCGTGGCAGCAAAGTTGGCGGTTCACACCGTCGTCCGGGTCCCCATCGTCTAGAGGCCTAGGACATCGCCCTTTCACGGCGGTAACCGGGGTTCGAATCCCCGTGGGGACGCCACAATCCTTCCTGGGTTGTGACACAAATCGAATGCATGAATAAAGACGTAAAGCGGCCGAGTGCCGCTATTTTTTATTGCGCGTTGCATTCTGAATCCAGTTTGGCGCCC
>JAJPEP010000096.1 GCA_021166845.1 Thiobacillus sp. | reverse complement strand
GGATCCTCATGTCTGGCTGAAGGGTACTTTGGAAAAGTTGCCCACCTGGCCCAATAGCCGGATTGATGAGTTGCTGCCGCTGAAGGCGGTATTACCGTAAATCTTGTTGCTGTGGGGGTGGTGCGGCTGGACGCTTACGATCGTGCACGCAGTCGATATTGTGAATGTCAACCTGGGCACAGAGATTCCACCATCCGAGATTACCGATGCCCTGACCAGGAGCGGATGGGAAATCCTCCGCAAGGCAGAGGCCGTGGCGAAAGGCGCCGGGATACCGGTCGAAACCCGGCTGATCGAGATCGACACCCTGGGCCATCGCATCCCGGAAATGATCGCGGCAGACGCCGAGGACTGGCCAGCGGACCTGATCGTAATCTGCACACATGGCCGCAGAGGGGTGAGCCATCTGTTCCTGGGCAGCGTTGCCGAGGGCGTGGTGCGCGTGGCCACGAAACCGGTGTTGTTGATCCGCGGAAAGTGAACGCCGCGTATCCCGCGATGGGGCGGACGAGCCGGTGGTCAGCATGGCGCATCGCGCATTGCCTCTGATTAATCTTCTTGCCGCCGCAGCCAAGGCGGAGTCCAACGTGATTTGGAAATGAAAATAGATCCACTGGCGGGGAAGCCCGCCCAGCCGTCCATGCTGGTCAATGTGCCCAGGCTCGTCACGGCCTACTACAGCAACGTGCCCGACCCTGCGATGCCCGGGCAGCGGGTCTCGTTTGGCACCTCGGGGCACCGTGGTTTCGCGTTCGACAACAGCTTCAACGAATGGCATGTTCTTGCCATCGGCCAGGCCATTTGTGACTACCGCAAGCAGCAGGGTATCGATGGCCCGCTGTTTCTGGGAATCGACACGCACGCGCTTTCGGAGCCGGCGTTTGCCAGCGCGCTCGAGGTGCTGGCGGCCAACGGTGTGGACGTCATGATCGCGGACAAGGGCGAATACACGCCCACGCCGGTGATTTCCCACGCGATACTCGCCTACAACCGCGGTCGCACTAGCGGGCTGGCGGACGGCATCGTGATCACGCCTTCGCATAATCCGCCCGACAGCGGCGGGTTCAAGTACAACCCGCCCAACGGTGGGCCGGCGGACAAGGATGTCACCGGCGGGATCGAAGCCCGCGCCAATGCGTTTCTGGAAAGCGGTCTTCAGGACGTGAAAAGAATGTCCTGCGAGCGGGCGCTGCGCGCCGCGACCACGCACCGGCATGACTTTCTCAATACTTACGTCGACGATCTCGGCAGCGTCCTCGATATGGACGCGATTCGCGGCACGAACCTCAGCCTGGGCGTGGACCCGCTTGGTGGCGCCGGCATTCACTACTGGGGCCTGATTGCCGAGCGCTATGGTTTGAATCTCACGGTGGTGAACGAAGCCGTCGATCCGACTTTCCGCTTCATGACAGTCGATTGGGACGGCCAGATTCGTATGGATCCCTCCTCGCCCTACGCGATGCAGAGCCTGATCGGCCTCAAGGATCGCTTCGACATCGCCTTCGCCTGCGACCCCGACCATGACCGGCACGGGATCATCACCAAAAAAGCGGGCTTGCTGCCGCCCAACCATTACCTGACGGTCGCCATCGATTACCTGTTCCAGCATCGGCCGGAATGGCGCAAGGATGCAGCGGTGGGCAAGACAGTGGTCAGCAGCCAGATGATCGATCGCATTGCAGCGAAGCTCGGCCGCACGCTCTACGAGGTGCCGGTCGGATTCAAATGGTTTGTGGACGGCCTGCACGACGGCTCGCTGGGCTTTGGCGGCGAAGAGAGTGCGGGCGCTTCGTTTGTGCGGATGGATGGCAGCGCCTGGACAACGGACAAGGACGGCATCGTTTTGTCATTGCTATCGGCGGAGATCACCGCGCGCATGGGCCGCGATCCCGGCGAACGTTACCTGGCGCTTGCGCGCGAGTTCGGCGAGCCGGTTTACGATCGTGTCGAGGCGCCAGCGACCGCGGAGCAAAAACGAAAACTGGCACAGATCTCATCCCGGCAGGTCCTGTCTACCGAACTGGCTGGCGAAAAAATCCAGCGCATTCTCACCCGGGCGCCGGGCAACGACGCGCCCATCGGCGGCTTGAAGGTCGTGGCGGAGAGCGGCTGGTTTGCGGCGCGTCCGTCCGGAACCGAGGACATCTACAAGATCTATGCTGAAAGCTTCCGGGATGCGGACCACCTGCGCCGCGTCCTGGCGGAAGCCCGGGCCATCGTCGGCGCTGCGCTGGCGGCGCCCACGCAGCAAACGGAAACTGCGTCCGGAAAAAATTGAAGGAAACACCGTGAGCGAACCCGCACGCATCAGCCATCCGAAGCAGCGTCCATTATCCACGGACGTAGAGGGTTCCGGTTCGCTGGCCGAGCTGGCCCTGGATATGCGCTCGTCGTGGAATCATGCTACCGACCAGGTGTGGCGACAGCTGGATCCGGTTCTGTGGGAGTTGACCCAAAACCCATGGGTCGTGCTGCAGACGGTGTCGCGGGAGAAACTCCAGCAGGTGTTGGCCGATTCCGCTTTCCGTAGAAACGTGGACGATCTGGTGCAAGCCCGGCGCGGCGCGGCGGAGGCGCCTGCATGGTTCCAGCAAGCCCACCCGCAATCCCCTTTGAGCTGTGTCGCGTATTTCAGCATGGAATTCATGCTGAGCGAGGCCCTGCCCATCTACTCGGGCGGCCTCGGCAACGTGGCCGGCGATCAGCTCAAGGCCGCCGACGATCTGGGCGTTCCGGTGGTCGGCGTAGGGCTGCTCTACCAGCAAGGCTATTTTCGCCAGGCGATCGACAAGGATGGGGCGCAACAGGCCCTTTACCCGTACAACGATCCGGGGCAATTGCCGATCACGCCGCTGCGCAAGCCGAATGGAGAGTGGTTGCGCCTGGAGATTGCCTTGCCCGGCTACCTGGTCTGGCTGCGCACCTGGCAGGTCCAGGTCGGGCGCGTGAAGCTGTTCCTGCTGGACAGCAATGACGCAGCGAATTACCCGGCGCATCGCGGCATTACCAGCGAGCTTTACGGCGGCGGGCCGGAGTTGCGCCTCAAACAGGAGCTGGTGCTCGGTATCGGCGGATGGCGGCTGCTCGCGGCGCTCGGCATCCAGCCGGAAGTCTGCCACCTGAATGAAGGGCATGCCGCCTTCGCCGTGCTGGAACGCGCGCGCAGTTTCATGCAGGAAACCGGACAGAGCTTCGAGGTCGCGCTGGCCGTCACCCGTGCGGGCAACCTCTTCACCACGCACACGGCGGTGGCCGCCGGCTTCGATCGTTTCGCGCCGACGCTCATCGAGCAGTACCTCGGTGGCTATGCCGTGCAGGAGCTGGGCATGACCCGCCACAAGCTGCTGGCCCTGGGCCGCCAGAACCCGAACGATGCTTCGGAACCGTTCAACATGGCCTACCTGGCGATTCGCGGCAGCGGGGCGGTCAATGGTGTGAGTCGCCTGCATGGCAGGGTGAGCCGGCACCTGTTTGGGCCGTTCTTTCCCCGCTGGCCGACGGAAGAAGTCCCGATCGGACACGTGACCAACGGCGTTCACATGCCGACCTGGGACTCGGCCCCGGCCGACGATCTTTGGACGGAGGCCTGTGGCAAGGACCGCTGGCTGGGAACGGTGGAGACGCTCGAACAGGACATTCGCCGTCTCTCCGACGCCAGGCTTTGGCAATTTCGCACCGACGCCAGCGGGACGCTTGTTGCATACGCCCGGGAACGCTTGTCCAGGCAACTGGCCGCGTCGGGTGCTCCGCCGGAGGCCGTTGACGACGCGAAGCAGGTGTGCGATTGCAACACGTTGACGCTAGGCTTTGCACGCCGCTTTGCCAGCTACAAACGACCGAACTTGCTGCTGCACGATCCGGAGCGACTGCTGCGCCTGCTGACGAATCCGCAACGCCCGGTGCAACTCATTCTGGCCGGTAAAGCCCATCCCGCAGACCAGGCAGGCCAAGCCTTGATCCAGCAATGGGCGCATTTCATCCGGAGGCCCGAGGTACGCGCCCATGCGATCTTCCTCAGCGACTACGACATGCATCTGACCGAGCAATTGGTGCAAGGCGTGGATGTCTGGCTCAACACGCCGCGCCGCCCCTGGGAAGCGTGCGGAACCAGCGGCATGAAAGTGCTGGTCAACGGCGGCATCAATGTGTCGGAACTGGACGGCTGGTGGGCGGAAGCCTACACGCCGGAAGTGGGCTGGGCACTGGGGGATGGTCAGGAACATGACAACGATCCCGCGTGGGACGCCATCGAAGCCGAAGCCCTCTATGACCTGCTCGAACGCGAGGTGATCCCCGAATTCTATACCCGCGACGAGCAGGGCATCCCCACTGCCTGGGTGGCGCGGATGCGGGAAAGCATGGCGCGATTGACGCCGCGCTTTTCCACCAACCGCGCGGTGCGCGAATACACCGGGCAATACTACGTCCCGGCCGCCGTGGCCTACCGTGAGCGGGCTGCCGGAAAAGGTGAAATCGGCATGGCGCTGGTCGATTGGCGGCATGCGCTGGAGCAAAAATGGACTGCGTTGCGGTTCGGCGAAGCGAAGCTTGAAAGCGGGGGCGAGCAGCACGTATTTGAAGTGCAGGTGTATCTCGACGACCTCGATCCGGAGTCGGTGCGGGTCGAGCTTTACGCCAATGGCGTTGACGGTGCGCTGCCTGTGCGAGTGGAGATGCGGCGCGTGCGACAACTGGTGGGTGCGGCAAACGGCTACGCCTATCGCGCAGAAGTGCCCGCAACCCGCCCGGCGACCGACTATACGGCGCGAGTGATACCGCACCGCGATGGCGTGACGGTTCCCCTGGAAGATGCCCATATCCTGTGGCAGCAATGACTCAGTGAACAAGAAGACTCCTGAACGCCCGCTGCATGATTACGTGGCCGAATTTGCCGAATGCACTGAAGTTCGGCGGGGCGTTCCTTTGCCGTTGGGGACCCATGAAGACCGGGGGGGCGTCAACTTCGCCTTGTTCAGCCGTCACGCCAGCCGTGTTCGGCTGGAGTTGTTTGATCTTCCGGGAGACGCAGCGCCCGCCAAAGCGATTGATCTCGATCCCTCGCGCAACCGCACGGGTGACGTGTGGCACGTCTGGGTTGAAGGGGTTCGTCCCGGTCAACTCTATGCCTACCGGCTAAACGGCCCCTACCAACCCGAGGAAGGACATCGTTTCAATTTCAACAAGCTGCTCCTGGACCCTTTTGCGACGGCGATCTCTCAGGTGCCCAACTGGGACTTCGGGCCAGCCCGCGGCTACGATCCGTCAGCGCCTGAGCGAGACCTGGTTTGCTCCAAAGTCGACGATGCCGGCGCCATGCCGAAATGCGTGTACACGCACGAACACTTCCATTGGCAGGACGACCTGCCGCCCCGACATCCCTGGTCGAAGACCGTGATTTATGAAATCCACATCCGTGGTTTCACCATCCATCCCGACGCCGGCGTGGCACACCCCGGCACCTACCGCGGCCTGATGGAAAAGATCCCCTACTTGTTGGAACTTGGCGTGACGGCGGTGGAATTGATGCCGGTGCACGAGTTCAACGAACATCAGGCGCCGGGCGTCAACCCGCAAACCGGCAAGCCACTCGAAAATTACTGGGGCTACGATCCCGTGGCCTTCTTTGCCCCGAAGGCCTCCTACTGCAGCGCAGGAGGCCTGGGCCAGCAGAAGCTGGAGTTCAAGGAAATGGTGCGGACGCTCCATCATGCCGGGATCGAAGTGATCCTGGACGTGGTGTTCAATCACACGGCGGAGGGAGACGAACTGGGGCCGACCCTGTGCTTCCGCGGGATCGACAACGCAATTTTCTACATGCTGGCGCCGGACCGGCGCCATTACAGGAACTACGCGGGCACCGGCAATACCATCAACGCCAACCATCCCGCGGTGCGGGATCACATCCTGGGAGCGTTGCGCTACTGGGTGGTGGAGATGCATGTGGACGGCTTCCGGTTCGACCTGGCGTCGATTCTCGGCCGCGACGAAACCGGCAAGCTGCTGGCCAATGCCCCGCTGCTCGAACGGATCGCCGAGGACCCGATCCTGAGAGACGTGAAAATCATCGCCGAGGCGTGGGACGTCGCCGGCGCCTACGAGGTGGGCAGCTTTTCGGAGCGGCGCTGGGCGGAATGGAATGGCCGCTACCGGGACGATGTCCGACGTTTCTGGCGCGGCGATGAGGGCATGCTCGGTTTGTTTGCCAGCCGCATCTGCGGCAGCGCCGACATCTACGCCACGTCGGGCAAGGGTCCCGAGGGCAGCATCAATTTCGTCACCTGCCACGACGGCTTCACGCTGAACGATCTGGTGAGCTATTGCGACAAGCACAATGAGGCCAACGGGGAACACAACCATGACGGAACCGACGCCAACTTCAGCGACAACTGCGGCGCTGAAGGCGAGACGACGGATCCGGGGATTGAAGCCCTGAGAAAAAAGCAGATCAAGAATTTCCTGCTGACGCTGTTCATTTCGCGCGGGGTGCCGATGCTGCTCGGCGGAGACGAGTTTCGCCGCACCCAGGGCGGCAACAACAATGCCTGGTGCCAGGACAACAAAATGAGCTGGCATGACTGGAATTGTCTGGAGCAGCACGGAGAAATTTTCCGCTTCACCCGCGGCATGATCGCCTTGCGTCGTGCCCATCCGGTCCTGGGCAAGGAGCAGTTCTATACGGACACCGATATCCACTGGTTTGGCCCGCAAGGGGGATTGCCCAACTGGGGCGACCCGAAAGCAAAACAGCTTGCCTGCCTGATTGGTGAAGATGACCGGCGCGCACTTTGCCTGATATTCAATGCCGACGCCGATGCGGTCGATTTCGATTTGCCCCCCACCCTGGCGGGGGCCCGGTGGCATCTGGCCGTTGATACCTCGCGTGACGCGCAACAAGACCTGTTTGCTGCGGGCGAGGAACCGCTTTTGGAGGGTTCGCACACTTACCGCCTGAGCCCCCGATCCAGCGCCATGTTGCTGGCTCGATGAACGAAATGTCAGAGGCTGCAGGAGTCACCGATGGAACCGGCTAATCCACGCATCCTGACGATCAACGGCGGCTCGTCAAGCATCAAGCTCGCGCAGTTCGAGGCGGGTGACGCGTTGTGTCGGGTTCTTATCTGGCACGCGCTGAAAAAATGAACGCGCAGCAATTCAACGAGATGATCAATTCGCAGTCGGGGCTACTCGCCTCCGCGTCGGTCCCCGACACGCTGGCGGCGTTCGATGTGAGCCCCGAAACAGGTCTCACGCACGCCGAGGTGGACACCCGTCGGCAGGCGCACGGCTACAACGAGGTCGCCGAACAAAAAGGCCACCCGGTCCTCATGTTTCTCGGGAAATTCTGGGGCGTCTCAGCGTGGATGCTCGAACTGATCATGGTGTTGTCGGCCATCCTCGGGAAGTACTCTGATCTGATTGTGGTAAGCGCGCTGCTGGTGGTCAATGCCGTGCTGGGCTTCATGCAGGAGCGCCGGGCGGCGGGCGTCGTCGAAACCTTGCGCCGACGCCTGCAGGTCAGTGCGCGGGTGCTGCGCGAGGGGAGCTGGCAGCTCGTTCCTGCCCGCGAACTGGTTCCCGGCGACATCGTCCGCGTGCGCCCCGGCGACATCATCCCGGCTGATGTGAAACTCCTCGCCGGGGCGTTGAGCGTCGACCAGTCGGCCCTCACCGGCGAGTCGCAGGATGTCGACCAGGCGCCTGGCGGCGTGCTGTCGTCGGGGTCCATCGTCCGTCGCGGCGAAGGCAACGGCGTGGTGATGCTGACCGGGGCGCAGACCTATTTTGGACGCACCACGCAACTCGTGCAGGAGGCGCGCCCCAAACTTCATATCGAAGCGGTGGTGGCCAAGGTAGTCCGCTGGCTCTTCATCATCGTCGGCACGTTGCTGGCCGTCGTGCTCGTGCTGTCCCTGATCCGCGGCACGCCCCTTCTCGAGGTGGTTCCGCTTCTGCTCGTGCTGTTGATGAGCGCGGTGCCGGTCGCCCTCCCGGTCATGTTCACGGTCAGCATGGCGGTCGGGTCGAAGGAGCTGGCGAAGCGCGGCGTGCTGGTCACGCGCCTCAGCGCCGCGGAGGATGCCGCGACGATGGATGTGCTGTGCGTGGACAAGACGGGCACGATTACCATGAATCAACTAGTCGTCACCGGCGTGATCCCGCTGGAACGCGCGACGGAAGCCGAAGTGCTGTTCGTCGGCGCATTGGCGTCGCAGGCAGCCAACCAGGATCCGATCGACCTGGCCTTCCTCGCAGCGGCGAAAGCGCATCACGTTTTCGACGACCTTGCTCCGGTCACTCCCGTCTCCTTCGCGCCGTTCGATGCGAAAAGCCGGCGCACGGAAGCGGTGGTCGAACAGAACGGCCAGCGGCTGCGCGTGATGAAAGGCGCCGTGCGCACCCTTGCCGAGGCCTGCGGACTCGAGCCGCCGGCGGTCGAGGCGCTCGAGGCGCGTGTCAGCGAATCGGCGCTGAATGGTTATCGGACCCTGGCGGTCGCGCGTGGCCCCGAGACGGGCGCCCCCACATTGGTCGGATTGGTAACTTTATATGACCCCCCGCGACCGGACGCCAGCCAACTCATTGCCACGCTCCGCAAGCTCGGCGTTGCGGTGAAGATGCTCACCGGTGATGCGTTGCCGGTCGCGCGTCAAATCGCGCACGACGTTGGTCTGCCCAACATTCGGTGCGTGGCCGACCTCAAGGCCGCGGCGGCGCAACCCGGCAATGAGGCGGTCGATCTGCTGGCAGGCGCCGATGGTTTTGCCGAAGTGTATCCGGAGGACAAATACATTGTGGTGAAGCACCTGCAGGCAGCGGGGCATGTGTCCGGCATGACCGGCGACGGCGTCAACGACGCACCTGCACTGCGCCAGGCCGAAGTGGGCATCGCCGTCAGCACTGCTACCGACGTGGCCAAGAGCGCAGCGAGCGTCGTCCTGACTGAGCCAGGGCTGACGAACATCGTGGCGCTGGTCGAGCAGGGGCGGACCATCTACCAGCGCATCCTGACCTGGATCATCAACAAGATCAGCCGAACGATCCTGAAGGCGGCCTTCGTAGCCATCGCGTTCGTGGTGACCGGCAAATTCGTAGTTTCCGCCTTTGCCATGCTTCTGCTGGTTTTCATGACGGACTTCGCGAAGATCGCCCTGGCCACCGACCACGTGCAACCGTCCAGGAAACCGGAGACATGGAACATCGGGGGCTTCGTCACCGTTTCCGTGGTGCTGGGCGTTGCGATGCTCGCGGAGTCGCTTCTTCTCTTGTGGATAGGCTGGTCGCATTTCGGTTTGGCGACCAACGACAACGCCCTCTATACCTTCAGCTTTCTGACACTGCTTTACATGGCCGTGTTTTCCATCGTGTCCGCGCGGGAGCGCCGCGGGTTCTGGACCACGATGCCCAGCAAGCCCCTCATGATGGCCCTTGTCGCAGTCATGCTTATCGGCACCATCCTGACGCGCGTGGGCCTCCCGGGACTCATGCCTTTACCTGGGTGGCAGACGCTCGCGATTTTTACCTATGCGATGGTGTCCTGCCTGGTCGTGAACGACGCCGTGAAGGTTGCGATGATCAAATGGCGTGTTCCTGCAGCGATAGCCTAGCATCCCGGAGAGGGGAGATCCCGCCAAGCCCCCCGCTTGCCGAATTGGCGGATTCTCCGGGAGACATCGCGCATTGCGGCAGACGGACCGTGCCTGGTCCTGGGGCAAGAAGAAGGAAGTCATTGCTGGATCAGTCGGGCCAGAACTGCATAATCCCCATCGAAGTGGTGACCGCGTTCTAGTCATGGTCGGGTCGAGTTTGGGGCAAGGGCTGTCACGCTCCTTTGTGCCACGCACGCACAGCAAAGGCGTGCCCGTGAGCTGGGCGACTTCACTCTAAACGTCCAGGCCGCCCTTGATCCCTCGCAGCCAGTCGGTCAGTTTGAATTCGAAATGCGCCTGGGTGCCAGGCCCCAATAGACGCCCGTCCTTCACTTGATCGACGAAAGCGGCGGCTGCGCGCGGCGAGCAGGCCTGGTCCTGGTGTAGCCGCTGGGTAGGCGCACTGACCTTGGCTGGTTTCCAGGGACTTCAGAAAATGCCGGATGCCGATCCCTACAACCAGGGCATCGAGCCCGGCCAGCTCCCGTGCCATGTCCACCACACCCCGGTTCCAGCCACCATCTCCGGAGATGAACAGCACGACCTGATCGGGCTCGGCAGGGGCGAATAGAGGGTGACTGTGCGGAAACGGCCAAACGCCAGGGAGGACTCGGGGATCCGGTATGCTCCCCAGCCGGGGATGGCCACCACGAGCAAGAGACCGATCCAGATGAACTGGTGGAAAAAGTGGCGAATCAGGCTGCTCATGCAGGTCTTCCTCATCGGCTGAACACACCCTTGATGCCCCCGGCGATCAGGGCCGCCACATCCAGCAAGACCGTCGGCAGACCCAGCCCCCCGGGGGCGGCGAGATATTTGGGGCGCCAAACGGGCGCAAACTTGTTCTTGTAGGCACGCAGGCCCTCGAAGTTGTAGAAGTGTTCCCCATGTTGGAAGATCAGTGTCCCCAGGCGATGCCACAACGGCGCGAGGGGATGGGACTCGAGGCCGGACAAGGGGGCCATGCCAAGGTTGAACTGGCCGTAGCCCTCGCGGGCGCCCCACAGCATAAGTTCGATAAACAGATAATCCATGATGCCTTTGGACGCCTCGGATATGTGGCGCATGAGGTCGATGGATAGTTCCCGCCGCCCGGCTGACGCCAGGACATTGGCAAAGGCAACGATACGTCCATCGAGTCGAACCAGCGCGCAAGGAAAATAGGCCAGATATGCGGGCTGGAAATAACCCAGGGCGAAGCCCTTTTCCCGTGTGTGTTTCTCCGCCAGCCAGGTATCTGAAACTTGCCTGAGTTCACCCATGAGCGCCGGCACCGCCGCTGGTGGCACGACTTCGAAGCTGAGTCCCTCCCGTTGGCCACGGCGGTGCGCCTGGCGCAGTTCCTTGCGCGCACTTCCCTCAAGCGAAAATCCGGCCAGTGAAACCACGCCTTCCTCACCGAGCTTCATGGCGGTCAGGCCCAGGTCCAGGTAGAGGGGAAGGTTCTCCGCACTCACCTGGTAAAAGACGACGTTTCCGCCATGGCGATCCGCCATCTCCCGGAAACGCCAGGCCAGCGCCTCGCGGGCGGTCCCCGGCCCGACCGGATCACCCAGGGCGATCCAACTCTGGCCGCGCACCTGGTACATGATGAAGGCCTCTCCTGCCGGGTCGAACAGCAGACGCTTGTCACCCAGCAGCGCAAGGGCGGCGCCGGTCTGGGGTGCGTCGGCGACGATGCGGGCAACGCGTGCCATGTCTTTTTCGCCAGGCCTGCCGGGCTCGGGTGGCGCCGGCCGCAGCAGGTGCAGCAGAGCCAGGCCGGCCCCCGTCAGGACAAGCAACAGGGAGGCGCGCAGGAAGCGCGGGGCATCGCCCTGCAGGGCGAACTGCCACCACAGTTCATGGGAATAGTTGAGATGCTTGAAGGAGAACACTCCCAGCCAAAGGGTGGCGACCAGGAGCAGCACCACCGCGAGCATCCAGCCCGGCGAGAAACTCCTGGCGAAGAGCGAGGCGGGCCGATTGAAGGCCTCACGTCCCAGCCAGAGAATGCCCAGCACCAGCGTGGAAAGAAGTGCCTCTTCGTAATCCAGCCCCTTGATCAGGGAGGCTAGCGCGCCCAGCGCCAGCAGCCAGAAGGCCAGGTGGTAAGCGGCATCGGCCCGGCGGTACAAGGCTCGCGCCAGGATGACGAGGCCCAGGCCGGCCAGGCTGCCGGTCAGATGCGAGGCTTCCAGCAGGGGCAGGGGCACAAAGCCCTGCAGCAGGGACAGGCGTTCGGGGTGAGCAGGCGTGCTGCCGGAAAACAGCAGCAGCGCCCCGGCGATGAAGACAGCGCTGCTGACCGTCATGGGCGCTATCCAGCCGAAAGCCTGGCGCGCCCAATCCAGCCCCTGGGCGAGCGCCGTGCGGCGCGAGTGCAGCAGCATCCAGGCGGCCAACATCGCCGCCATCGCCAGGGGAGCCACATAATAGATCGCCCGGTAGGCCAGAATGGCAGCCAGCAAACTGTCCCGGGGCACGCCCGGCAGGGCCAGCAGCAGCACCGTCTCGAACACCCCAAGCCCGGCCGGCACGTGGCTGACGATGCCTGCCGCCACCGCCAGTACGTACACGCCCAGAAACATGGGAAAAGACACCGGCGCGTCCCCGGGCAGCAGCCAGAACAGGGCGGCGGCGGCACAACCCAGGTCTACAGCGGCCAGGATCAGTTGGCCCAGGGCGATATCGGTGCCGGGCAGATGCCACTGCCAGTTGCCCAGCCGGATGGCTGGCTGGCGCAACAGCCCGATACCCAGGTATGAGGCCACCAGGCAGAGCAGCAGGGCGCCGATGATACGGCCGCTATCCGGGGACAGGTGCAGAAGCAGCCCGGCCTGCGCCGGCTCAAGCAGCATCGCCATTCCGGCAACAAAGGTCACGCCCACCCCGAAGGTCAGCCCGATCAGGGCCGCCAGTCCGGCCACCTCGGTGGCCGAGAGGCCCGCTGCCGTGTAAAGGCGCAACCGGACCGCTCCGGCGGAGAACAGAGCCATGCCAAGGTTATGCCCCACTGTCGTCGCGATGAAGGAGTTCAGCGCCACGCGCGGATAGGGCAAAGCGTGGCCCAGATGGCGCAGGGCCATGACGTCGTAACCCGTCAGGGCCAGGTAACTGCCGAGCGTACCCAGCACGGCCAGTAGCAAGCCTCTGGCGGAGACCTGGTAAAGGGCCTGGCGGATGTCGGACAGGTGAATCGGTGCCAGTTCATGGTGCAGCATCGCCAGCGCAAATACGAACAGCGACAGGCTGACCACGGCCGCCAGGAGATGACGATGGGGATAGAGCACGGCCCTGAGATTCGCGAGCGCTGCTTTCAAGGGTTAGCCCACCCATGAGTCAAGAGATGCGAAGGCGGGATTGTCTTGCCAAAATAAACTTTCCTGAACCTTTGCCATCATTGAAGTTTAGTACTCCAATCATGTGTCAGTGGGCGACGTAAGTGAAAATGAAGCTTCAGCCGGTCACCTCACCTATCTCACCGGTACCACAAATTCCAACTCCAATACCATTATTATTTGACACGAATACCCGCAATCAACTGGCGGAGGTTGGAACCGTGACGGTGCAACCCAACCCTGCAATGCACCGGACCTGCGCGAAAGCCGGCCGGTGATTTTGAACACTGAAGGTCTGTTACCAGCAGATAATCGGACCTTCTCAAATAGTTACCCGACCGGCCATTGGCCGACAACCGCCCTCCGCAGATCGCTGGTTCGATGCCAAAAAATGGGACGCCGCAGCGTCCCATTTAATTTCAGCGTTTGATTTCGGCAAGCCGACGATCAGTTGACCTTGGGATCCAGCTCGCCCTTGTCGTAGCGCTTCTGCATGTCTTCCAGGCTGAAGACTTTTCTGATCTTGCTCGCCTGGCCCGCTGCGCCGAAGGCTTCGTAGCGGTTCTTGCAAATGTCGCTCATGCCCTTGGTGGCTTCCTTGAGGAATTTGCGCGGATCGAAGTTGGACTTGTTCTCCGCCAGGTGCTTGCGGATGGCGCCGGTGGAGGCCATGCGCAGGTCGGTGTCGATGTTGACCTTGCGCACGCCGTTTTTGATGCCTTCGACGATTTCGCTGACCGGCACGCCATAGGTCTGGCCCATGTCGCCGCCGTAGCTGTTGATGATAGCGAGCCAGTCTTCAGGGACGGAAGACGAGCCGTGCATGACCAGGTGCACGTTGGGGATGCGGGTGTGGATTTCCTTCACGCGGTCGATGCGCAGCACCTTGCCGGTGGGCTTCTGGGTGAACTTGTAGGCGCCGTGGGAGGTGCCAATGGCGATCGCCAGCGCGTCCACGCGGGTCTTGGAAACGAAATCTGCGGCCTCGTCGGGGTCGGTCAGCAGCTGGTCGTGGGACAGCTTGCCTTCGGCGCCGTGGCCGTCTTCTTCACCGGCCATGCCGGACTCCAGCGAACCCAGACATCCCAGCTCGCCCTCGACGGATACGCCGCAGGCATGCGCCAGTTCGGACACCTTGGCGGTGGTTTCGACGTTGTATTCATAGGTGGACGGGGTCTTGCCGTCGGTGCCCAGGGAGCCGTCCATCATCACGGACGAAAAGCCGGACTGGATGGAGCGGAAGCAGATGCT
This sequence comes from Thiobacillus sp., assembly GCA_021166845.1. Classification (GTDB taxonomy): domain Bacteria; phylum Pseudomonadota; class Gammaproteobacteria; order Burkholderiales; family Thiobacillaceae; genus Thiobacillus. Next base: position 2,517 of record JAJPEP010000096.1, on the reverse strand, counting down.
GGGCGATGCGCCGTGGTCCTGGTGCATGCAGACGGGGATGTGCGGGTACTGCTCGATCGCGGCCAGGATGAGGTGGCGCAGGAAGGGTTCGCCGGCATAGGAACGGGCGCCGGCGGAACCTTGCAGGATCACTGGGGAATCCACGGCGGCAGCGGCCTGCATGATGGCCTGGACCTGTTCCATGTTGTTGACGTTGAACGCGGGCAAGCCATAGCCGTTTTCGGCGGCATGATCGAGCAGTTGACGAAGGGAAATCAGGGCCATTTACACTCTCCTAGGTTAAGAATTTACAGCACGCTACTTTATGCAAAATCAGGTTTTTTTCGAATCGCCCACGCGGACGATCTTCATGGTGTTGGTGCCGCCCGACTGACCGATCGGCTCGCCGATGGTCAGCAGGATCAGGTCGCCGTCGCGCACCGCGCCGCGCCGCCGCAGCTCTTCCTCGGCTTCCGCCAGCAGCGTGTCCCGGTCCTTGGTGGCGCTCTTTAGATTGATAGGATAAACGCCACGGAAAAGTGTGACTTTTCTGCGGGTTTGCACCTGCGGCGTCAAGGCATAAATCGGCACCCGTGTCGACAGGCGGCTCATCCACAGGCAGGTGTTGCCGGATTCTGTCATTGCGGCAATCGCCTTGATGTTGAGGTGCACCGAGGTGAACACCGCCGACATCGCAATCGCCTCATCCGGGCGCAGAAAACTATGGTCGAGACGCGCGCCGGAAAAAATGGTTTCAGCTTCCTTCTCAGCTTCCAGGCAGACACGGTGCATCGCCTGCACTGCCTCGACCGGGAACAGGCCCGCCGCCGTTTCGGCCGACAGCATCACCGCATCAGTGCCGTCGAGCACCGCGTTGGCGACGTCGGAGACTTCGGCGCGGGTGGGAATCGGGCTGGAAATCATCGACTCCATCATCTGGGTGGCGGTGATGACGACCTTGTTGCGCTCGATCGCCATGCGGATCATGCGCTTCTGCAGCGCCGGCACCGCGGCGTCGCCGACTTCCACCCCGAGGTCGCCGCGCGCCACCATGATGGCGTCGGAGGCCTCGAGGATCTCTTCCAGATTTTCGATCGCTTCGGTGCGCTCGATCTTGGCCACCAATTGGCTCTTGCCGCCGGCCGCACGCAGCAGTTCGCGTGCCTGACGCATGTCGGCGCCGCAACGCGGAAACGACACCGCCAGGTAATCCGCGTTCAGCGCCACGGCGGTCTTGATGTCCTCGATGTCCTTTTCGGTCAGGGCGGCCGCCGACAGCCCGCCGCCCTTGCGGTTGATGCCCTTGTTGTTGGACAGCACCCCGCCCTGCACCACCTTGCAGATGATTTCCGTGCCGCGGACCTCCTCAACCCAGAATTCGATGCGGCCGTCGTCCAGCAGCAGGGTCACGCCGCGCTTCACGTCGTTCGGCAATTCCTTGTAGTCGAGGCCGACGCGGGTCTGGTCGCCCAGCGCGCAGGCGGCGTCGAGTATGAAGCTGTCGCCCTTGGCCAGCGTGATCTTGCCGTCCTTGAACTTGCCGATGCGGATTTTCGGGCCCTGCAGATCGACCAGCACGCCGACCGCGCGGCCGCGTGCGCGCGCCAGCGAACGCACCAGCTCGGCGCGATCGATATGGTCCTGCGCCGCGCCGTGGGAAAAGTTCAGGCGCACCACGTCCAGCCCGGCTTCCATCATCCGGTCCAGGGTTTTGGCATCGGAGCAGGCGGGCCCGAGAGTGGCGACGATTTTGGTTCTGCGAATCATTGTGTGGGTGAGGCGTTAGAAGTGAGGAGTGAGTGAGAGGCCGGGGGGTTACGCCTGACGCCTAACCCCTCACGCCTCACCGAACGGCGTCAGCCGTTCGCGCGCTCCTCCAGAATCGCCACGGCGGGCAGGACCTTGCCTTCCAGGTATTCGAGGAAGGCGCCGCCGGCGGTGGAGATGTAGCTCACCTTGTCGTAGATGTCGTACTTCTGGATCGCGGCGATGGTGTCGCCGCCGCCGGCCAGGGTGAAGGCGTTGGTGTTGGCGATCGCCATGGCGATGGTCTTGGTGCCCTCGCCGAACTGGTCGAACTCGAACACGCCGACCGGGCCGTTCCACACCACGGTGCCAGCCTTCATGATGATGTCGGCGAGTTCCTGCGCGCTCTTCGGGCCGATGTCGTAGATCATGTCGTCGTCGGCGACGTCATCGGCATCCTTCAGCACAGCGGGGGCATTGGGATTGCCATCCGCGCCAAACGGCGACTCATTGCTGACCACCACGTCGACGGCAATCGGAATGGTTGCGCCACGCGCGGTCATTTTCTCGATCAATGACTGCGCGGTGGGGATGAGGTCGTGTTCGCACAGCGACTTGCCGACGTTCTTGCCCATTGCCGCGAGGAAGGTGTTGGCGATGCCGCCGCCGACCACCAGCTGCTCGCATTTCTCGGCCAGCGCTTCCAGCACGGTCAGCTTGGTGGAAACCTTGGAGCCGCCGACGATGGCGACCATCGGCCGCGCCGGGTTGGCCAGCGCTTTCTCCAGCGCC
>JAJPEP010000037.1 GCA_021166845.1 Thiobacillus sp. | reverse complement strand
GAACACCGGGTCGTCGCAGCGGATCGCCGACTTCAAGAGGCCATAGGCCTGCCTGGGATTGGACGGCGCCACCACGCGCAGGCCGGCGATGCCCATGAACACCTTCTCCATGCGCGCCGAATGCTGCGCGCCGAGCTGGTGGGCCGCGCCGCCGGCGGAGCGGAACACGCACGGCGCGGTCAGCTGGCCGCCCGACATGTAGCGCAACTTGGCGGCGGAGTAGAACATCTGGTCCATCGCCAGCCAGGCGAAGTTGACCGACATGATCTCGACGATGGGGCGCACGCCGAGGAAGGAGGCGCCGATCGCCAGACCGGTGAAGCCGCCCTCGGAGATCGGGGTGTCCATCACGCGCAGCGGGCCGTATTTTTCGTACAGGCCCTTGGTGGCCTTGTAGGTGCCGCCGGCCACGCCGATGTCTTCGCCCATGCAGATGACCAGCGGGTCACGCGCCATTTCTTCGTCATGGGCGCGTTGGATCGCTTCCCAGTACATGATGTTTGCCATGCTGTCTTTTCCTTAAACCTTAAGCGGCCTTGCCCGTGAGCCAGGGCAATTGGGTTTCGCGGTCGGCGAAAACGTATTTTTCGAGATCCTCGACGCGCGGTTCGGGCGATTCCTCGGAGAACTTGATCACTTCGTTCTCGATGTAGGCGTCGGTTTCCTTTTCCAGCGCCTCGTAGTCGGCCATGGTCATCGCGCCCGCCGTAATCAGGCGGTCGCGCAGCATGAGGATGGGATCGCGCTGCTTCCACGTTTCTTCCTCTTCGCGCGAACGGTAGCCGCGCGCGTCGGACATCGAGTGGCCGCGATAGCGGTAGGTCATCAGTTCGAGGAAAAATGGGCCGTTGCCCGCGCGCACGTGTTCGACCGCCTTGCGCGCGTGCTCGTACACGATGTCGATGTCCTGGCCGTCGCATTCGTCGGCCGGGATGTTGTAGGCGGCCACGCGCTTGTGCTGGTGCACCACGGCGGTGGAGCGCTCGATCGAGGTGCCGATGCCGTACAGGTTGTTTTCGCACACGAACAGCACCGGCAGCTTCCACAGCGCCGCCATGTTCATGGTTTCGTGGAACACGCCCTGGTTGTTGGCGGCGTCGCCGAGGAAGCAGATGGCGATTTCGTCGCCGCCCTTCAGCTGGATCGCCTTGGCGATGCCGGCCGCCAGCGGGAAGGGGCCGCCGACCAGCGCGTAGCCGCCCATGAAGCGGTGCGCCGCGTCGAAGATGTGCATCGAACCGCCGCGCCCCTTGCTTGATCCGGTTTCCTTGCCGTACAGCTCGGCCATCACTTCCTTCGGGTCGGCGCCGCATTTGATCGCGTGGACGTGGTCGCGGTAGCCGGTGATCACGTAGTCGTGGCCGGGGCGCGCGGCTTCCATCACGCCGTTGCAGCAGGCTTCCTGGCCGGGATAGAGGTGCAGAAAACCGCCGATCTTGCGTTCGATATAGGCCTGATAGCAGCGCTCTTCGAAACGGCGGTGCAGCACCATTTCGCGCAGCACGCGTTTCTTGTCTTCAATCTTCATTCGGTTACCCTTGGTGGACAGGCTTGGAAAAAGCGCCGGAAAAATTCAAACGCGCAATTATCCGGCAAACCCCGCCAACCATCAAGAAAAACGCCATCCACAAGGAACCGCAATGCTGCCTAAACTCACTGAAAACAAACAGGAAATCACAGTAAAAGCCCTGGAGGCAGCGGGCCATGCGCTGCTGCTGTTGCCGGTTTCGAAATCCCTGCCCGAGGTGCCGGGCAGCGTTGAGCTCAAGGCTGCGATGAAGCGACGCGGCCTCAAGATCGACACGCTGGCCAAGTCGCCGGTGGCCGTACAGCTGCCCGGCGGCACGCTCGCCGTTTACGCCATGCTCAAGGCCGACGCCAGCGCCTTCGAGACCCATGAGCAGGTGCGCAAGGCTTTGGCGCTGTTGCTGGCCGAGCATCCGAAGGCGCTGACGCTGGCCGTGTTCGGCGAGGCCGAATTCGCGACACGCGCGGCGGAGGCTGCCGTCTACACCGCGCTGGTCAATGCCGTGCCGCTGCCGTCGCGCAAATCCAGAACCGATCCGGTCCTCAAATCCGTGCAGCTTTTTGGCCACCAGTCCGCCGACGGTTTCGCCCGCGCGCAGGCGCTGGCCGAAGGCAACGTGCTCACCCGCAGCCTCACCGTGCAGGGACCGGACGAACTCACCCCTGGCGTATACCGCAAGCGCATCAAGGCGCTGGCCAAACAGTACGGCTGGACGGTCGAGGAATTCGCTTTCGACAAGCTGAAGAAAATGGGCGCCGGCGCCTTCTGCGCGGTGGCGCAGGGTTCGCCGGCGAAGGATGCGGCGATTGTCAGGCTCACCTATGGCGAGCCGGTGAGGGGTGAGGGGCGAGGGGTGAGGGAGAAAAAGCAAAAGCCCCGTATCGCCTTCGTGGGCAAGGGCATCTGCTTCGACACCGGCGGCCATAACCTCAAGCCGGCCAAGTATATGCAGGGCATGCACGAGGACATGAACGGCTCGGCGGTGGTGCTGGGCATTCTCGCGGCGGCGTCGAAGCTGAAGCTGCCGGTCGCGCTGGAAGGCTGGGTCGCGCTCGCGGAGAACCACATCAGCCCGCAGGCCTACCGGCAGAACGAAGTGATCACGGCCTTGAACGGCACCACCATCGAAGTCGTCCACACCGACGCCGAAGGCCGCATGGTGCTGGCCGACACGCTCACGCTGGCGGCCAGAGGCAGGCCCGACCTCATCGCCGACTTCGCCACGCTGACCGGCTCCATGCACCACGCGCTCGGCAGCCGCATGTCAGGCGTCTTCGCCAGCTCCAGCGCGCTGGCGCACCAGGCCTCGCGCGCCGGCACAGCAAGCGGCGAACGCATCGTCGTCTTCCCCTATCCCGAGGACTACGACAGCAGCCTCGATTCGACCGTGGCCGACGTCAAGCAGTGCAGCATGGAGGGCGAGGCCGACCACATTCTCGCCACCCGCTTTCTGTCGCGCTTCGTCGGCGACACGCCGTGGCTGCACATGGATCTGTCAGGCCACAGCTGCAAGGGCGGCCTGGGGGCGGTGATGAGCGACGCCAACGGTTTCGGCGTGGTGTGGGGGATGGCGTTGCTGGACGGCTTGCAGGCGTAAGGCACTTCATCCATGGCGGAGACGCCGAATCCAGCCAGCCTCGCCATCGAGCCGCTCTACGCCGACGACACCATTCTGGTATTCGACAAGCCCAGCGGCCTGCTGGCGGTGCCGGGGCGCGGCGCCGACAAGCAGGATTGCCTCGCCGCGCGGGTGCAGGCGCGCTATCCAGACGCCCTGATCGTGCACCGGCTCGACATGGCCACCTCGGGGCTGATGGTGATGGCGCGCGGCGCGGCGGCGCAGCGCGAACTCTCCAGGGCGTTCGCGGCGCGCGCGGTGAAGAAACGCTACATCGCGGTGGTGGCCGGCCGGCTGGAAGCAGCGCCGGAGGGCTGGGGCATCATCGACCTGCCTATCCTCGTCGACTGGCCCAACCGGCCGTTACGGATCGTCGATCACGTCCACGGCAAGCCGAGCCTCACCCGCTGGCGCGTGCTGGGGCACGAGGAAACCTGCACCCGGGTCGAACTCGAACCCATTACCGGCCGTTCGCACCAGTTGCGCGTCCACCTGCGCGAACTGGGACACCCGATCCTGGGCGATGCCCTCTACGCGCCGCCGGATGTGCTGGTCATGGCCGGGCGCCTGCTGTTGCATGCCTGCGCGCTGGGCTTCGTGCATCCGGTGACGGGGGAGGGGCTTGCGTTCGAGAGGCGTGCGCCGTTTTGATCGGCGGCCCGATTCTGGCGAGGCTCGCCAGGCAGCGCAGCTTGCGGCAAATTCGTCAACGCCCGTTTTGCCGCAACCCGGCAGGAGAAGGTTTAACCTGCAAAATCGACAAAACCCATCTCGGCCAGCCGGATTTTCGTTTCGATTTTTCAAGTCCGACAAGCTGCTGGTAGCCGGCAATTGTCGGGTTTCTTCCGAACGTAGCGAAAATAGAAAAGTTCCATTTTCAACGATTCGAAAATTCGGTGGCTGCGGCAAAGGCCGTCCGACGGCACGCGTCATTCATGCTGGCTTGCTGCTTCATGCCTTTCTTGGTCCGTATCAATGCGGCGGCGCCAGCGCGCCGACCGCTTCGGCATCGGTGCGCGTCAGGCGGCCGTCATCCATGTGGTAGAGGGTGTCGAAGCCGGCGATCATGCGCATGTCGTGCGTCACCGCGATAATGGCCGAGTTTTTCTCGCGCGCCACACGCTTGAGCAGTTCCATGACCTTCATCCCGCGCCCGGTGTCGAGCGAGGCGGTCGGCTCGTCGGCAAAAATCAGCGGCGGCTCGTTGGCGAGCGCCCGCCCGATCGCCACGCGCTGCTGCTCGCCGCCGGAGAGGTTGGCGGGCATGTACTCGGCGCGGTGGGAGATTTCGAGATAGTCGAGCAGTTCGCGGGCGCGTTTACGAGACTCGCGTTTGCCAACGCCGTTCAGTTGCATCGCCAAGGCGACATTGTCCAGCGCCGAGAGGAACGGGATCAGGTTGTGCGCCTGGAAGATGAAGCCGACATTCTCGCGCCGGAAGCGGCGCACGTCGATGCTGATCCGGCCGTCGCGGTAGATGTCCTTGCCATTGATCTCGATCGCGCCGGCGGTGGGGTCGAGAATCAGGCTGACGCACAGCAGCAGCGTGGTTTTTCCGGAGCCGCTGGGGCCCAGCAGTGCAACCAGCTCACCGGCCTGGACATCGAGATTGACATTATCGAGCGCGGTCACCGCCAGCTCGCCGCTGCCGAACACCTTGCCGAGGCCCCGCACGCTGAGTACCGTCATGTCAGCCTCCCAGCGCCAGCGAGGGCGGCGTGCGCAGCGCCTGCACGATGCCGAGCAGGCTCGCCAGGATGCCGCCGACGAAGATCACCGCGAAGGTGATGAGCGTCTCCTCCGGCAGCAGCACCAGGGTGCGCGGGAAGCGATCCAGGGTGAGTTGAACCAGCACGTAGGCGAAACCGAAGGCGGCGACCGTGAGCACCAGAGACTGCTCCAGGATCAAGCGCACGATGACCCAGTTGTCGGCGCCCATCAGCTTGAGCGTGGCGATGGCCTTGATTTTCTCCATGGTGAGCACGTAGATCAGCAGCGCGATGATGATGATCGAGACCGCTATCAGCAGGATGCGGAACAGGCCGAGGAGGGCGGTCATCTTCTTCAGCTTCCCCTCGGTCATGAGCTCGATCTCCTGGGCGCTGGTGTAAACGTTGAAATAGAGCCAGTCGCGGATATTCCCGGCCATCCGCGCCGGATCGGCGCCGGGGGAGAGACGCACCAGCACGGCATTGATGGTGTCGCTGTTCGCGGAGACCAGCGGCAGCAGCCGCCGCGCCTGCTCGGGCGTATTGCCGGCGGCCTCGAGACGCTTCAGGTTCGCGGCGCGCGCGGCCTCCAACGCCCGGTTGTCCTGCTGGTAGAGCACCTCCTGGGCATCGGCGAGCGCGAGGTAGACCAGCGGGTTGCCGCCGGAGTCCACCGCGCCCTTGGTCAGGCCGACCACGGTGTACTCGTGGACGCCGAGCTTCAGCCGTTCACCGAGGGCGACGCCGAGTTTCCTGTCAGCCACCATCTCGTAATGAGCGCGCTCGATGCGCCGGCCCTCGACGATGCGCCCGGGCCCGCCCATGCCGCCGAAGACGTCATACCCGACGATGGTGTATTGCTGTTCCTTGCCATGCACCTCGCGTTGCACACCGTAGTTGATATACGGAGAGGCCTGCGCCACCCCCGGCGTGGCGGCGACGCTTTTCCAGGCGTCCTCGGGCAGGCGCGATGGTTCGTTGAACGGCCCGCCGCGGTCGCGCTCCACCACCCATAAGTCGGTGTCGGTGTTCTCGACCAGCCACACCCCGTCCGCGATGTTGCCCGCGAAGATGCCGTTCATGATGAGCACGATGGCGAACAGCAGGCCCACGCCGACGATGGTGGCGATGAACTTGCCCAGGTGGCGCTGGACGTCCTTGATGGCGAGGTCCATCTAGCGCTCTCCGCCCGTCACCGGGCGCACGCGGCTGCCAGGCTCGATGCCGGCGGGCCGGCGGATCACGATCTCGCCGGCCTTGAGCCCCTCGCGCGCGGCCACGCGCTCGCCGTCGCTGGCGCCGGTGCGCACCGGCCGGAACACGGCACGTCCGTCCGCCACCACCAGCACGCCGAACTCGCGCCCCTGCTGGAACAGGGCGGATGGCGGAATCACCATCCCTTTCTCTTCGCCGGCATGGATCACGACCTCGGCCTCCTGGTCGATGGCGAAGCGTTCGGGAATTTCGCGGAAGGCCACATCCACTTCCAGTTCACGGGTCGCCGCATCGGACTGCCGGTTGATGCGCGCCACCTCGCCTGGCAGTTCCATGCCGCTGCGCAGGCGGATCGTGGCCGGCTGACCCACCTCGACCTGGCCCACCACCGATTCGTCGATGCGCGCTGCCACCCACAAAGTGCGGGTGTCCACCATGCGGAAGATCGGTGAGCCCGGCACCACGGTATCGCCCATCTCGGCATCCCGGACGAAGATGAGGCCGTCCATGGGCGCGGTGATGCGGGTGAAGCTGTGCAATGCGCGGGCATAGACGGCTTCCTGCGCGGAGGCGCGCGACTCGGCCTGGCGCGCCGCGAGGGTGGCGGCGGCACTGGCTTCACCGCTCTGGGCGGACTTCAGCGCCGCGGCGGCCGTGTCCATGGCCGCTGGGGAAATGTAGCCGGCGCGGAAGACCTCCTCATCCCGCCGGAAATTGCTTTGCGCCAGTTCCCTGTCCGCCCGCGCCTTGGCCAGCGCCGCCTCCGCCGCCGCGATGTTGCGCTGCGAGGCGGCGGAGGCTGCCGCAGCACCGCCGGCCTTGGCGGCGGCATCGGTGTCATCCAGCAAGGCGAGCAGCTGCCCCGCCTTGACGCTATCCCCCTGGTCCGCATGAACCTCCTTCAGGACTCCGGTGACGCGGGTGCTGACCGTGACCTGGATGCGGGACGCCACCACGCCGGGGCCGCGCACTTCGAGCGCGACCTTGCCTTCCCTGGCCTGGATCGCCGCCACGGGTGGCGCACGAAAAAACACGCGGTAAGCCAGAAGGGCAACCAGCACTGCGACGATCGACAGTGCGAGAATCATTTTCCATTTTGCTTTCACGGCTTCGACTCCGATTCCAATTCCAGGGGATTCCCAACAAGCCGCGCCACGGCATAACGCGCCACGGCATAATCGGCGGCGGCACGCACCTGGGCGCCCTCGGCCCGGGCCAGGTCGGCCTGCGCGGTCAATACGTCCAGCACAGTCGCTTTTCCGGAACGGTAGAGCACTTCAGCCGCCTTGAGCGACTCGCTGTTCGCCTCGACCAGTTTCGCGCTTGCCCGGGCGTCGTTGAGCGCGGTACGCCAGGCGCGCAAGGCGTCCTTCATCAATGTCTGTACCTCCAGATCGACGGACCGCCCCGCTTCCCGTGCCTGACTCAGCCTTGCCCGGGCTTTTTCCGACTGGGCCGGCAACGCGCCGCCGTCATACAGCGTCCAGGTGCCGGCCAGCCCTACAATCCATTCCGGCGCGCTGCCGCCGATGTCCCGCTCGCGATAGCCGTAACTACCCAGCAGGGCAAGCTCTGGCTTGCGCGCAGCCTGGGCCGAACGCAAGCTTTCCTCCGCCTGTGCCAGCTGCAACTGCGCCTGCTTGACGTCGGGGTTGCGCGCGGACGCGGTGTGCAGCATTTCGTCATCCGGTGATGGCGCCTCGAAGCGTCCGGGAAGCTCTCCCTCAAGTGAAAACGCCAGGCCAGGCCGCAGGCCAATGGCCTGCGCCAGCGACACGACCGACATTTTTTCCGCTTCCTGCGCGTTGGCCAGCACCCTTTCCGCATCCAGCCGCGCCGCTTCCGCTTTGAGCACATCCAGCCGGGTTGTCTTGCCCGCCTTGAAGAAATCGGAGGTCAGGGTCTCGAACGCCTGCTGCCGCTTGAGCGCGCTGGCGGCCACGCGCACCGTGTCGCGCGCATCCAGGGCGCGAGCAAAGGCCTGGCTGACCCGATAGACGGTTTCATCGCGCGTCGCCTGGAAACCCATGCGGCCCGCCTCGACACCGCGCTGCGCGGCACTTTTCGAGGCCGAGGTCTTGCCGCCGTCGAACAGCAACTGGCGTCCCGTCATCTCGCCGAAGCTTTCGCGCGTATGCAGTGCCGTCGAAGAAGCATTTCCCAGACTCAGCCTGTCCTCGTTCAACCGGTTCACGGAGGCATTGGCCGCCACTCTGGGCAAGAGGCCGGCTGCCGCGATGGCGTAATCCGCCTCGGCCTCGAGTGACCGCGCCGAAGCCGCGCCCAGATTCGGATTCTCCCTGAGCGCCAGGTCAAGGGCCTGGGCCAGGGTAAGCCGCTGATCGGCGGCGGCGGAGCTCGCCAGGCCAGCAAGAACCAGCAGCAAGGCCAGCGTCCCTCGCCTGAATGAAAGTGACTTTACGGAGATAGCATTCATGAATTTAAGTGTACATAACTATCTGAACCCGCCGTATGATCGAACCATGTTCCGTTACATGTAAATGATCCATTCATCACTGCACGGAATAGCCGCCTTCATCACACGGACACATTCATCTCGATGACCGCTGGCATGGAAATTCGCATGGGTTGATCGCCGTGCGTGCTATTGATTGCATGCAGATATTGGCCACGTTGGCACCGAGATCCCCCGGTGCGCATCAATGTAGGGCTGGAGGTCACTGCCCCCGCCCCATGCCCCCCTTTCCCTGCATGCCCTGCCCGCCGCCCTGGCTTTTGTTTTGTCCGCGCATTTGATTGCGAACTTCCTCTTTTTCCGTGGCGCTCATGTTTACAGAACGTTTCTTTATCTCAGTCCGGAAAGCGTCGCGGTCCTCCTCGCTCATCTCGTTAAGTTTCAGTTGCGTCAATTCCGCCGTGCTCAGAGCGGAGAAATCCTGCGCCGCCAGCGCGCTCAAGCTAACGAGGCACAACGCCACTGTGGCTGCCTGCGTCAATTTTTTTCCGTACATGTCAGTGCTCCTTTTGGTTTGAAATAGCCCCTGGACTGGGGCTTCTGCCGGTCGTTCAAGATTGCTCGTCAACAAGACTTCAGAACTGCATCGGCATGTCCTGGCCGAAACGGCTATCCAGGACTTCTTTTTGCTGCGGGGTTAAAACGCCATACAACTGCTTCATGGCGGCAGCCACGGTTTCCATGCCGGCTACGCGCTGCTTCATGGACTGGATACGCTCGTCGATTCGGTCAGGCGCGGCCTGAGCCGGCTGCTCGTCGGAGGTGCGTTGTTGCATCTTCGCCTGCATGGCTGACATCATTTCCGTTTTTTGCCGCTTCATGGTCTTGGCGAACGTCGCCCATGCTTCCTCCTGTTCGGAACCGATTTTCAGAATTTCTTTCATTTCTGCCAGTTTGCTGTCGATCCGGGCTGGATGGGCCATTTTTTTGCCGGCCATCGCACATCCCCCCCCCGGCCCCATGCCCATGTCGGTTGCGTAGGAGGTGGCCATCGCGCCAATGCCGATGGTGGCGGCGGCAAGAAGAGTCAAGGTGATTTTCTGTCTGCGTTTCATGATGGGTTCTCCATGTAAAAAATAATTAACGCCTTGCAGCGAAGCGTATTTAACCGAAGCGATGTAAATGGCTTATGTCAAGACCGCCCTTTTTTGTAACGTACTGTGACAAGCTGCGGGCCTTGCTGTGATGCAAGCCCGTGAGTTCAGGCGCGCTTGTGCCAAAAAACTCGCGCATCAAAAAGTCTTCCAGTTCGGCGTTGTCTTCCATGCGTGCGGACATGACGATTACGCGACCGAGACGTTGCGATTCCCAATTAAAATCACCTTTGTAATATCTGCGGATCAACGCGATCATGCTGCGCACGGTTGCGCGCTCCACATCGCCGCCAGGCCCGGCATCGACTTCGATCACTTCGCGCCGGCCATTGTTAAAATCTCTTGTCCAGCCACGAAATGAAAATTTCGCCGTCCGGACGCTCATGCTGATAATTTGAAACACCCCGTTCGTGCCTTGCGGCCGGAGATTGCGCATGATGTTCGCCATCCTGGTCTCGTCAGCCGAGGGTCCGCGTTCGTTGGCGGTTGCTTGCGCATTTTCCAGCCCGGCAGTCGCCTCGGCGGCACGGCGACGCTCTCTGGCGGCATTAACGTAGGCCATCAAGTCCGCTGGGGGCGTTAAATCTGGTTCAAGTGGAGCATCCGCCGGGGGCGCAGGCTTGACTGCCGCCATGTCGGCGACGGGTAAGGGTTCGGGTTCGGGTTCGGGTTCGGGTTCGGGGCGATGCCTTATGCTGGATCTGCTTTGCAAGGGCAGGGTTCTTGACCGCACGTTTGGGCGCTTGTCCGGAGGGTTTTGAGCCGCTTCGGGAAATTCGACAAAGCTTGCTTCTATGGGGGCGGGTGCTGCCATTTCGACCTTGGGAGAGGCCAGGAAATAGCCGAATTTCCATATGAGCGCCAGCCAGATGATCAGCGCCAGCGGCCCCGGCCACCACAGCCTGATCTCCCTTGAGCGGAAATCGGGTACATGGACGCGCACGACCTCGCCACAATTGCCGCACATGGCGTGTTGGATCTCCCCCGGACGGAAGTCTGGTGCGCTTGTTACATCACTCATGTTTTACCGCGATCAGGAAATTCCTGGCGCCGGCAGCCTGCGCCTGCAACATCGCCTGCACCACGATGCCCTGCGGCGCGGCATTATCCGCCGACACGATCACGCCGGGCTGCGCATCGTTCAGCAGCGGCGCGAGCGTGGCGGCCAGGGTTTGCAGGGTCACCGGCGTGCGGTTGATCAGGATTTTGCTGTCGGCGGTCAGCGTCAGGGTGACCGGCGTATCGGTTTTGAGTTTTTCGGCTTTTCCCCGGGGCAGGTTCACTTGCAGCGAATCGAGGTTCTGCATGGCAAGTGAAGACAGCATGAAGGTTGCCAGCAGGAAGAACATCACATCGATCATCGGGATGATTTCAATGCGTCCCTTGCGGTACGCCCGGGGCTTACGCAGCTTCATGGGCGTTACCCTGCTGGTCCAGGCGGATGTGGTCGATCAGGCGCGTGCCGAGGCGTTCCATTTCATCCATCGTCTGCGATTGCACACGCGAGAAGTAATTGAACCCGAACAGGGCAATCAGCGCGATCAACAGGCCGATTGCGGTCGCAATAAGGGCCTGCGCCACGCCTCCCGTCACGCCGGTGGGGTTCACGACCCCGCTGCCGCCAATGATCTTGAAGGCATCCATCATGCCGCCAATGGTTCCCATGAGCCCGAGCAAGGGTGCGGCTGTGACGATGGTTTCCAGCACCCACAACCTGCGGGCAAGGGAGGTTTCGATCAACTGGGCTTCGTCCGCTGCCCGGGACTCGGTCCACCATGCGGGGCGGCGCCGGTTGGCGATCACCACCTCGAAAAAGCGTCTGAAGTAATGGCGGTCATTCAAGCCGTAAAGCCTTTTTTCCAGCTCTTCCCAGGCGAAGCCATACGTCTCGGCAAGCCTGAGCAGGTCAAGCGGAAGACGGGCATAACGCCAATAGATAAATGCCTTCTCAAGCATGATGGCCAAGGCGATGATTGCCAGCAACGACAGCGGCACAATGATCATCCCGCCCAGTTTTATTGCGATCCAGGTTTCTTGCAGGTCTTGCATGCTTATCTCCGAATGGGAAATTCTTTTTCCTTGATAAACGCGGAACTCGCACCGCGAGCCTACGTCCCCCTCTCCCGTCGCACGGGGGAGGGCAGGGGTAAGGGAACGGTCAGGGCGAGTTTCATGATCGGGTGTGGCACCCTTGCCATGACCGTTGGTTCAGTGGCTTTGCACCGCGTGCACAATTTCTGTGCGGGCAGGCATGGCGGCATGCCCGTTCACCTCCATGCGGATAAAGATGCTCGTCAGAAGCGGTATTTGATGCCGACGCCCGCCGACGCCTGGTCTTTGCTGCCGAGGTCAGTGACGATGGGGCTGTCGGCCGCATCACCCAGAATCCGCTTGTAGCGGATGGTTGCAAAGCCTGCCCAATCGCGGGTCATCGCATAATCGGCCATGATGCTCGCGCCGGCATTCTTGAAGCCCGAGCCGGCTTCATATTGGGCGATGCCGGATTGCGCCGATTGCAGTGCGCTAATGCCGAAGAAGGTGTTCATATAGTCCGCCGATGCCCAGGTTGTTTCGAGATTGGCGCGGAGTTTGAGCTTTTGTCCAAGACGCACGCCATGGCCCGCGGAGAGATTTATCGTCGCGCCTTCATCGCTATTCGTGACGTTCTGCCTGACATCGATGGAAGCGTGCCAAGCTTGTTTGCGGAAGCGGATAAAGCCGCCTGCATCAAGGCCCGGGTCGATGTCACCCAGTCCGCTCAACGTTGCATTGTCGTCCTGGTCGCGGCCGCGGCGCAGGGCCAGGAGCGGTCCGGCAGTGATGGCAACGCCCTGCTCCGTTTTGAAACGCAGGAGATTGGCGCCCGCGCTCAACCGGGTGAAAAACAGGCTGTCACCGTAGAAGAGGTTGATATTCGGCATGGCCCTCGCCCGATAGTCGTTCGAGCCTTCGTACTCCGGCATCACAGCCACCCCCATGCCGATGCTGCCATGCAGGCCGGCGGGCGTGGCCGGCATGTCATCCGCCGTGGCCCGGCCGGCGGCGGAAATCAGTAAAGTTAACCCCGCTGCACTCGCCATCCCGATGTACGTCATTTGGCGCAGTCTCGACAGCAAGATGTTGCAGCGATAGAGGTCATGACGGCGCGTCTCCAGGTCAAACAAAATGAAAATGAATAATTGCTTTTCAGCGACGCGTATTTAACCGCCATGGTGTAACGGGCATGTGTCAGGGCAGGCCTTTTTTGTAACGTTCTGTGACAAGGCGCCGGGTCGTTACGCTGCCTTACAATTTCCCCGCACGGGAATTGGGTTTCCCGGTATAAAAACATCATGACGACACCAGAACACATCCTTATCGTGGACGACGATGCCGAGATCCGCGGCCTGCTGAGCAATTACCTGCAGAAAAACGGCTATCGGACCACCTCCGTGGCGGAAGGCAAGGGCATGTCGGCGGCGCTGGATAATGGGCGGGTGGATCTGATCGTGCTTGACCTGATGCTGCCGGGAGACGATGGCCTGGTGTTGTGCCGCAATCTGCGGGTGCGCTCCGACATCCCGGTGATCATGCTCACCGCCCGTGGCGAGGACATGGATCGCATCCTCGGCCTGGAGATGGGCGCCGATGATTACCTGCCCAAGCCTTTCAATCCGCGGGAACTGCTGGCGCGCATCAAGAGCATCCTGCGTCGGGCAAAGGCCTTGCCCGGGAACAGGGAAATTGACGCAGCGGCACGGGTTAACTTTGCCGGATGGACGTTGGATACGATCTCGCGTCAACTCGTCTCGCCGCAGGGGATGGTGGTTCCACTGAGCGGTTCCGAATACCGCCTGCTCCAGATATTCCTCAATCACCCCAACCGGATTCTCAGCCGGGACCAGCTCATGGACCTGATGCGGGGGCGTGGAACGGACCCTTTCGAAAGAAGCATCGATGTTCAGGTGAGCCGCCTGCGCCACCGCTTGGCGGACGATGCCAAGGAACCCGTCATCATCAAGACGGTGCGAGGCGAAGGCTACATCCTGTCGGCGCAGGTGGAAACGGGTAAATGATGCGACTCTTGCCACAATCCCTCTTCAGCCGCATGGTTCTGATTCTGCTCGGCGGCCTGATTCTGGTGCAATCAATTAGCGTCGTCTTCCACTTGCGCGAACGCGACCGTTTGTTGTTTCGCTCGAACAGCATGGAATCGGCGCAACGCATCGCCGATGCCATCCGGATGCTGAATTTACTTGCTTTAGACGATCGGCAAAAATTCGTGACGGCTCTCAATTCTCCGACCCTGCTCGTCTCTCTTGGCGTAATCCCCTCAAGCCAAGCGCTTCAGAACCCGGATGACCTTGGAAAGGCGGACAGCTTCCGCATGATGCTGGGCGACCTGCTCGGGGGAACGCAGCCTGTCGAGGTCACCGCATCCGACCCGGAATGGCGCTTGGGACAGCACGCCGCCAACACACCCGGTCTTGCGAGGAATACTCACGTACAGAAGAAAACAGCCTTCACAGTGGAGACGCGCTTGCGGGATGGAACCGTGGTCTCATTCGGTGTATTTCCGTCCGGCGAAACTTTTCCCGTGCCTCGCCGCCCGCTGTCCAATCTGCTGATCCTGCTCGCCGCGGTCATTATTCTTTCGCTACTCGCCGTGCGCCTTGCCACGCGCCCCCTTAACACCCTCGCCAACGCCGCGGAGAAACTGGGAAAGGACATCAACAGCCCGCCACTGATTGAAACCGGACCAACCGAAGTGCGTCGCGCGGCGCATGCCTTCAACACCATGCAATCACGCCTGGCCAGCTATATTCAGGACCGCACGCGGATTCTCGCAGCCATGTCGCACGACCTGAAAACCCCCATCACCCGCTTGCGGCTCCGCGCCGAACTGCTGGAAGACGATGATCACAGAGCCCGGTTCGTAAAGGACCTGGAGGAAATGGAGTCCATGGTGGCCGCCACCCTGGATTTCATGCGCGGCGTCGACAACCCTGAGCCGGTGCAACCCATGGACATCATGGCCTTGCTGGAAAGCCTCCAGGCGGACGCGGCGGAAATCGGCCAGCAAGTCAGTCTGGAGGGCGTCGCTGCCCGGCCCTATCCGTGCAAGCCGGCAGCCTTGAAGCGATGCCTGGGCAATCTGATCGACAACGCCGTCAAATACGGAAAAAACGCAATCATCATCGTGGACGACCACGACAAACAACTGCAAATCCGCATCCTGGATAATGGTCAGGGTATTCCAGGGGCTGAACTTGAACGGGTATTCGAACCCTTTTATCGCCTGGAAAGTTCACGCAGCCGCGATACCGGCGGTACCGGCCTGGGCTTGGGCATTGCGCGCAACATCGCACAAATGCACGGTGGCGACCTGTTGCTACGCAACCGTCCATGCGGCGGTCTTGAGGCGATACTGACGCTGCCGCGAAGGTCATAAGCGCACAGCGCCAGGCTTCAAAATTTGCCATTGCAAGGAGCGCAGCGACGCGGCATACGATTCCACATGGCTTTAGCCCATAGTGGACCGGAGTCCTTTATGGCAATCCGGAAATGCCTGCTTGATCAAATACGCTGGATTGCCTCGCTGCGCTTGCAATGAACAGCCATATCGAATTAATCAGAGCTTCCCTAGCGAGCCGACAGGTAGCGGGGGAAGACATGTTTGTCGAGCAGGATTTCGATGAGGTTGATCGTGCCGGTGAGGTCGGCGTCGGCGAACAGGGCGTCGAGTTCGGCCTCGCTCTCGATGCGGTAGTGATTGACCCCGAACGACTGCGCGAGCAGGCCGAAATCGGGGTTGGCGAAGTCGCAGTCGATGTAGCGCTCGCCGTAGAGCTGGAACTGGTTCTTGCGGATGAGACTGAGGGTGCCGTTGTTGATCACCACCACGTTGAGCGGAATGCCGTAGTTCACCGCCGTCATCATTTCCATGCAGCACATCTGGAAGCCGCCGTCGCCGAGGATGGCGAAGGCGGGGCTGTCTTTCGCGAAGCAGCGCGCGCCGATGGCGGCCGGGATCGCGTGGCCGAGCGACGAGATACCGGAATTCGGGAAGTAGTGGTTGCGGTCGGAGACGTCGAAGTAGCTTTGCGCAAAGACGATGTTGTCGTCAAACACCAGCGCGTTGTGCGGAAAGCGTCGGGCGAGTCCGCCGAAAAACGCCTGCATCAGGCGGAAGGATTCCGCTTGCGCAGCGACGTTCGCGCCCGCCGGCTGCGCGGAAGCGGCTTGGTGGCTATCGAGAAGGTCGCGGGATTTGGGCGGCATGCCGTCGGCTTCCAGCACGTCGAACACGTCTTCCATCGTCGCGCGGATGTCGCCGCAAATCGCCACGTCCGGCTGGAACACGCGGCCGAGCTGCGCGGCGTCGCGGTCGACCTGGGCGATTTTCTTGTTGGCCAGCAGCTTGGCATCCCACAGGTAGCTGGTGCGTTCGTTGAAGCCGGCGCCAAGGAATATCAGCAGGTCGGCGTGCCCGGCGATATAGCGATAGGCGTTGCCGTTGGACGTCACGCCGAGGCAGCCCAAGGACAGCGGCGTGCCCTCGGCCACCACGCCCTTGGCCTTGAGGCTGGTGGCGACCGGGATGTTGAAGCGTTCAGAGAACGCAGCGACGACGTCGCGCGCGCCGGCCTGGATGCAGCCGTGGCCGGCGACAATCACTGGATTGTGCGCGGCGTGCAAAAGCCCGGTGAGTTCGGCGGTGGGCGTCGTGTGCCGGATTGCCGACTTGCCGGGAAAATGGACCTGCTCGAGCACGCCGTCGTCGACCAGCTCCTTCTGCACGTTGTAGGGGATCGACAGCAGCACCGGCCCCGGCTCGCGCCCGAGCAGCGCCTGGGTGGCCTGGTTCAGTACCTGGCCGAGATAGTCGGTGCGCTCGACCAGCTTGTGGTAGCGGGTGATGCTGGCGAACAGCGCGCCCTGGTCGATGGCGCCGCCTTCGCCCGTGCTTTCCTGCAGCCCGCCCTTGCCGAAGATGTAGGTGGAGGTCTCGCCGGTGATCGCCAGCACCGGCAGCCGCTCGGCGTAGGCGTTGGCGATCCCGGTGATGAGGTTGGTCGCGCCCGGTCCTGCCGTGGCGATGCAGGCGGAAGGCTGATGCGACACCCGCGCGTAGCCGCCCGCCATGAAGGCCGCGCCCTGCTCGTGCTTGACCAGCACGCTCTTCACGCCGGAGTCGTGCAGGCGGTCGTAGATCGGCAGCACGTGCGCGCCCGGCATGCCGAAGATGTGGTCGATCCCCAGGCGCTCCAGATACCGGACGATCAGTTCGCTGACGGAAATATTCATGTGCTGTACGGGGTCTCGTGTTCTGCCGGTGCGCGCGGATGACGCGACAGAAAATCCCGGATTTGAGCACAAGACGCCGCGCGGGAAAACCTTGGGGGCTGCGTGAAGCCCGAAACGGATGCGCGGCCCGCGCGGATTGGCGGCATTTTCGGCCGCAATCCACGCATATCGACCCGCCGGTCGCAGGTGCGCGGATCAGGCGTGCGCGAGGTGCTGCTCGATCTCGATGAAGGTGTGCGCCACCTCGGCGGTCTCGATGGTGACGCCCAGCTGCGTGCACAGCTGCGACAGCGACAGCAGGCCGCGCACCATTTGCTTGCCTTTCACGTTTTCGATCACCAGCGCGTGCTGGCGGCCGCGTGCCTTGAGCGTTTCCAGCACGTGGCCGACGCGGGCGTGGGCGATGTCGTCGAAGTCGACCGCTTCCAGGCGCTCCACCGGGGTCATGATGTCGGCCACCAGCACTTCGTGGCGGAGGATGCCGCGGCTTTGCACCACCTGCATCGGCTTCTCGCCGTGGATGTCGGTGCTGGTGATCAGGCCGGCGACGCGATCCTCGCTGTCCATCACGAACAGCAGGCGCACCTTGCGGCGGATCATGCGCTCCTCAGCCTGCTTGACGGTGTCGCCGGGGGTGGCGATGAAAGCGGTCAGGCGGCGGAAATCGGTCATCGCGTCGAGCGCCGGATTGTCCAGGCCGACCCGCTCCGGCAACACACAGGCGGGGCGCAGCAGACCGGCGACCTTGTCGAGATTGCGGGAAGGCAGACGGGTATACGTTGTGGTCATGGCGGGTCTCCTTGTCATGGTTGCGGAATGCGCCCACACCATAAGTAGATGGGGAAAGTGCAATCGTGTTCCCGGCAGGCCCGCCTGTCTATTCAAGATTTTTTTGCAGGATATAAATATAAATTGTTTTGATTGGTGCGGGGCCGCGCCCCGCCGCCGGCCTGCATTCAGCCGCGCGGCAACAACGCGTCTACGCGGTCTGTTCGAGCAATTTTGTAAACGACGCCTCGAAACTGTTCACCCCGTCGATCTGCAGGCGTTCGCCGACCGCGTCCATGCTCACGCCCAGGTGCGCGAGCGCGGCCAGCTGCGCGGCGGCCTCGTCCGCCCCGGTTTCCAGGGTGAGCGCCGCCTTGCCATGGTCGACCAGCGCGGCGAGCGTCTTGTCGGGCAGGGTGTTGATGGTCTCGCGGCCGATCAGCGGTTCGACGTAGAGCAGGTCGGGGTAGGCCGGGTTTTTCACGCCGGTGCTCGCCCACAGCAGGTACTGCGGCGTCGCGCCCTGTTGCGCCAGCGCGGCGAAGGGCGCGCTGTGAAAGGTTTGCAGATAGTCCTGATAGGCGATTTTGGCCATCGCCACTGCCGCGCGGCCGCGCAGCGACAAGGCCTCATCGGTGCCGATGGCGGCCAGCTGCGTGTCGACCAGGGTGTCGACGCGCGACAGGAACAGGCTCGCCACCGCCTTGCTGCGGCGCACGTCGGCGCCGGCCTGCGCGCGCGCGGTGAGCCCGCGCAGGTAAGCGTCGAACACCGCCTTGACCTGCGCGGCCGAGAACAGCAGGGTCACGTTGACGTTGATGCCGAGCACCGTCAGCGCCTCGAATGCGCGCACGCCTTCGGGGGTGCCCGGCACCTTGACCAGCAGATTGCGGCGACCGACCGCGGCCGACAGGCGCTGCGCTTCCTCCACCGTGCGCGCGGCATCGTAGGCCCAGCGCGGCGCGACTTCCAGGCTGACGTAGCCGTCGTTGCCGCCGGTGGCCTCGTAGGTCGGCAGCAGCAGGTCGCAGGCGGCCTGGATGTCCGGGATCACCAGCGCTTCGTAGCGCCGCTCGACATCCGGCTCGCCGGCTTTCAGCCGCGCCAGATCGTCGGCGTAGTATGGGCTGTTAGCGAGCGCGTTCTGGAAAATCGACGGGTTCGAGGTCACGCCCGACACGCCGTTCCCGGCAATCAATGCGGCCAGCGCGCCGTCGCGGAGCAGGCTGCGCGACAGGTTGTCGAGCCAGAGGCTTTGGCCGAGGGTGGCGATGTGCTGGGCGGCGTTCATGGGCGGTCCTTTTGGTTGGATGGGTTTTGGAATGGTAGCCAAGGATAGAGCCGTCTTGTGACGGCAAGTTCGGCGGGCGCCGGCGCCGGCGGCCTGTCGGAGTTGCAGCCGATTTCCTTCAAGCCCGGCAGGCTGCTAGACTTCGGCGCACTATTTCGGCTCATTTTCAGGCTTATTCCCATGTCTGGCAGCACACTCGGCAAACTGTTCCGTGTCACCGTCTTCGGCGAATCGCACGGCCCCGCCATCGGTTGCGTGGTTGATGGCTGTCCCCCCGGCATGGCGCTCGCCGAGGCCGATATCCAGCATGATCTCGACCGCCGTAAGCCCGGCACCTCGCGCCATGTGACGCAGCGCCGCGAATCCGACACCGCGGAAATCCTCTCCGGGTTGTACCAGGGCAAGACCACCGGCACGCCGATCGCGCTTTTGATCCGCAACGAGGACCAGCGCAGCAAGGACTACGGCAACATCGGCGAGACCTTCCGCCCCGGCCACGCCGACTACACCTACACGCAGAAATACGGCTTCCGCGACCCGCGCGGCGGCGGGCGTTCGTCTGCCAGACTTACGGCACCGATCGTCGGCGCCGGCGCCATTGCCAAAAAATGGCTGGCGGAAAAATACGGCACCGTCATCCGCGGCTACATGAGCGCGCTGGGGCCGATCGACATCCCCTTCGAGTCGTGGGACGAAATCGGCAACAACGCCTTCTTCTCGCCCAATGCCGCCATCGTGCCCGAGCTCGAGGCCTACATGGATGCGCTGCGCAAATCCGGCGATTCGGTCGGCGCCAAGATCAGCGTGGTCGCCGACAAGGTGCCGCCCGGCTGGGGCGAGCCGCTGTACGACAAGCTCGACGCCGACCTCGCCCACGCGCTGATGGGGCTGAACGCCGTCAAGGGCGTGGAAATCGGCGACGGCATGCAGGCCGCCCGGCAATTGGGCACCGGGCACCGCGACGAAATCACCCCCGAGGGATTCTTGAGTAACCACGCCGGCGGCGTGCTCGGCGGCATTTCAAGCGGCCAGCCCGTCGTCGCCCACATCGCGATCAAGCCCACCTCGTCGATGCGCCTGCCCGGCCGTTCGATCGACCTCGATGGCCAGCCGGCCGAGGTCGTCACCCACGGTCGCCACGATCCCTGCGTCGGCATCCGCGCCACCCCCATCGCCGAGGCGCTGATGGCGATCGTGCTGATGGACCACGCGCTGCGCCACCGCGCGCAGTGCGGCGATGTGGCGCCTGGAACGATGGTGGTTCCGGGCGCGATCCAGGGTGACGCTGGTTAATTTGTCATTGCGCTCGCAATAACGGCCTACTGAATTCGTCAAGGTTCCCATAGGGCGCGTCCTCCCGGGATTTTGGCGGCCAGGCTGCTATGGTTACATTCCTGCGCCTTCCGTGCCTGACCAATGCGACTGCCCATCAGCCTGAAGATCTTCAGCATCACCACCGCCCTGCTGGCTCTGATGGTGGTCGTCACCTGGCTGTCGGTGCTCAATTTCCGCAACCTCAACAATCAGGTGCGGGCGCTTTCCGATTACTACCTGCCGCTGCAGCAGCAGGTGGCCAGCGTCGAAATTCTCATTCGCCAGCAGATGGTGCACATGGAGCGCATGCTGGCGGGCATGGAGGTGGCGCGCCCCGACGCGGATTTTCTTGCCCGCGAGTCGAACGGCTTCGACATGCGCGGGGTCAACGCCGACCAGATCGTCGATTCCTCGTTGCGATTCCTCGCCGAGGCGGAGGCGGAAAAGGGCATCGAACTCGACCGCCCGACCCTCGCCAGGCTGGGTGAGCAGTTGCCCGCGATCCAGACCGCGCGCCAGCACTTTCACATGACTTTCCGCCTGTTCCAGATCGAGGCGGAAGAAGGCACCCCGCGTTCGCAGAAAATCGTGCGCGAAACCCTGCTGCGCGAGAAGGACACCGTCGACGTCGAAATCCAGAAGGCCATCGACCTGCTCAACAAGCTGACCCGGGACACCGCGCTGCAGGCCAAGGCGGAGGAGGCGCGCGCCACCACCCTCAACTGGATCATCACCGCGCTTGCCACCACGCTCGGGCTGATCTTCGCGGCCTTCGTCACGCGCTCGCTGGTCGACCCGGTCAAGCGCCTGGTGGGCGGCACGCGCGCGGTCGAGGCGGGCGACCTCGACGTGGAAATCCTGGTGCGCACCCACGACGAACTGGCCACGCTGGCCACCTCGTTCAATCACATGGTGGTCGGGCTGCGTGAGAAGGAGCGCATCCGCGATACCTTCGGCCAATACGTCGATCCGCGCATCGTGAAGAGCCTGCTGGAAAACCGCATCCCGGCCGAACGTGGCGAGCGCCAGGTGATGACCGTGTTCTTCTCCGACCTCGAAGGCTTCACGCGGATGTGCGAAGGCCTCACGCCGGACGCCGCGGTGCGCTTCCTCAACCGCTATTTCTCGATGATGGCCGAGGTGGTCCGCAGCCGGCAGGGCATCGTCGACAAGTACATCGGCGATTCGGTGATGGCCTTCTGGGGACCGCCCTTCACCGACCCCGCCGACCACGCGCGGCTGGGCTGCCTCGCCGCGCTGGAACAGATGCAGAAGATGGAAGCCTTCCGTGCCGGTCTGCCCGAGTTGTTCGGCGTGCGCTACGGCCTGCCCGAGGTCAACGTGCGCATGGGCATCGCCAGCGGCGAGGTCACCGTCGGCAACATCGGCTCCGAAACCTCGCGCGGCTACACCGTCATCGGCGACACCGTGAATCTCGCATCACGCCTGGAACAGGCCAACAAGTTCTACGGCACCCGCATCCTGGCGAGCGAGGCGACGCGCACCCTCGCCGGCGACTCGCTGGCTTTCCGGGAAATCGACAGCCTGCGCGTCGCCGGCAAGCTGGAGCCGGTCAGGGTGTACGAGTTGCTGGGGCTGGCGGCGGAGGTGAGCGAGAGCGACAAACAGCGGGTGCGGGCGTACGAAGCCGGGCTGACGCGCTACCGCGCGCAGGACTGGGATGCGGCCGAAGCGGCGTTCCGCGAATGCCTTGCGATCGAACCGAAGGATCAGGCCGGCCAGGTCATGCTGGCGCGTATCGCGGTGTTCCGACAGGCGCCACCGGAGGCGGGGTGGGGTGGCGTTTGGGTGGCGCTCAGCAAGTAAGACGGCCGGCTGGGGAAGCGCCATCCCGCAACCTGGTTCTCAAGCCGCTTCCGCATGCAGTCGCACGCCAAGTGCGCGCGCGACTTTTAAGTGCGGTAGCAAAACTTGGATTCCCGTTTTCACTGAGCGCCTTGTAGAGACTTTCCTCTGGCGTGCGTAGTTGCTCGGCCAGGTTGTAGGGCATTGTCTTGGTCTTGTCAGATGCGTCAGCCATTTTGGCCATGCCCGTAAACGGTTGTTTGCTATTCGACGATTCCTTCATCCCCATGACAGGTGCACCCCGGCTCGGTGCTGATGGTGCTATCGCAGCAAACGATCTTGCCGGCGCGGCAGCCGCAGATGCCTTTGTGGCCTTTGCAGCAATCGAGCTGGGCAAGATGCGTGCCCTTCGCATCGTCGGGGCAGGCCTGGGGCGAAATCGTTTCCAGCGGTGCCGCGGCACGCGTGTGATCCACGCTTGAATCGGCGGCGGCCGGGAGAATGAAGCAGGCCGGGACAAAGGCCAGCAGGGCGAACAGGGAACGGAAGCGCATGGGGGTCTCCTTGGGAGAAGTGGCCGCCTCACTATAGCCGATGCGCTACCCGTCGCGCAGCAGCAGCCCCAGCATCAGCGCGGCCGCCACCAGAATCGCCGCCAGCAGGGTGAAGGCGCTGGCGTAGCCGGCGACGCCGACCATGAAGCCGGTGAGCACCGGGCCGATGGACTGGCCGACGTCCATCACGGTGCGCAGCACGCCCATCGACGAGCCGTAGCGGCCGTCGCGGGTAAGGTCGGCGACCAGCGCGGCGGTGGACGAGGTGACCGTGGCGAAGCCGAGGCCGAAGACGAGGCTCAGCACCGACAGGCCGATGAAACTGGGGAAGTAGGGCAGCAGCACCACGCTCGCCGCGCCGATCAGCAGGCCCGGCAGGATGACGCGGCGGCGCCCCACGCGGTCGGACACCCGGCCCATCAGCGGCTTGGCGAAAACGATGCTGAGAAGCTGCGCGCCGAGGATGACGCCGATCTGCCACGCCGGGATGCCGAGCGAGGCGGAGAACAGCGCGAGGAAGGCTTCGATGGCGCCGAACACCAGGTACTGCGCCGCCTCCACCAGGCTCACCAGCATGATGCCGCGGTCGCGCAGCACCGTGGCGAGGCTCGACCAGAAATGCGGCAGCTCCAGCTGCGCCGTCGGGCGCGGCTCGTGGTCCCTGAGCAGCAGCCCGGTCGCCAGCGCCAGCACGCCGGCGATCGCGCAGGCGACGTACACCGCACCGAAGCTCGCCAGCGAGATTAGCGCGCCGCCGAGGAAGGGCGCGATGGAGCGGCCGACGATGGTGACCGAGGAATAGGTGGACAGCCGCGCCGCGCGGTCGGCGCTGTAGCGCTCGGCGATCGCCGCGCTCGCCACGGTGCCGAAGATCGCGGTGGCGAAGCCGTGATAGAAGCGTAGCGCCATCAGCTGCCAGGCGGTTTCGATCACTAGATACAGAAAAGGCGCGCTGGCGAACACGACAAGCGAGGCCAACAACACGCGCCGCTTGCCGAGGTAATCGGACAGCGCGCCGGCGGGGTAGCTGATGAGGATGCCGGGGATCGTCGACGCCATGACGATCCAGCCGATTTCCGCCGGTGTGGCGTTGAGCGACAGCGCGAACAGCGGCAGGACCGGGGTCTTCGACAGGGTGGAACTGAAAATTGCGAGGCCCCCGATGAGCGCGATCAGGACGAAGAAGGAAGGCTGGGCAGGTTTCATCGGGTGGCGTATGAGAGATTTTTTGCGAATGTAGTGCGAAATCGCGCGGGATGCGAAAAAATCGCGACCGGGAAGAATCAGCGATCCGGGGGAATGCTGAACCACGGTAAGGATTGCTTCGCTTCGCTGGCAATGACAGGGCGCGGGGTTTATATCGTAGGGTGCGCTCTGCGCACCAACAATAGTAACGGTGCGCAGAGCGCACCCTACGTACACCAAGCGTTATGAGCCGTCCCGAAACCCTTTCGAGCCGCCAAAGCAGACAATGAGCACGCATCCCCCGCCGGTCCTGTTCGGCGCCTTCGACCGCCACAACTTCGGCGACCTGCTGTTCCCGCATCTGCTGGCGGCACTGTTGCCGGGGCAGGTATTCGACTTTTGCGGGCTGGCGGCACGCGATTTGCGGGCCTTCGGCGGACACCGGGTGGCGCCGCCCCCGGCACGGCCGACGCAGTTGATCCACGCCGGCGGCGAACTGCTGACCTGCAGCGCCTGGCAGGCCGCGGTCATGCTGCTCGAACCGGCCGCGGCCGTCGACGCCATCGCGCGCTACGGCGACGACCCGGCGGCGGCCGCCGCGTGGGCGGCAAGCCAGCTTGGCACCTCGCGCAGCATGCCCTACGTCGTCGGGCGCGACGCGCTGGCGGCGGGCGGCAAGCTGGTCTTCAACGCCGTCGGCGGGGTCGAATGGGATGTCCTGCCGGCCGCGCAGCGGGACGAGGTGAAGGCGGCGCTCGGGCAGGCGGACTGGCTCAGCGTGCGCGATCACGTCACCCAGGCCGCGTTGCGGGCGGAGGGCATCGCTGCCCCGCTGTGCCCCGACCCGGCGGTGATGGTGGCAGACTGCTTCAGCGAGACGATCCGGCAGCATCACAATACGGGGCCGGTGAAAGCCGTCCTGGACGCCTTCCCGCACGGCTACCTGGCGTGCCAGTTCAGCGCCGATTTTGCCGACGACGCAAGCCTGGATGCGCTGGCGAACGGCCTGTCGCGGGCGGCTGCGGCGACCGGCCTGGGCGTGGCGCTGTTTCGCGCCGGCGCGGCGCCGTGGCACGACGATCCTGCGCTCTACGAAAAACTGCGGCATCGCCTGCCGCCCGGCGCCGCGCGGCTGTTCCCGTCGCTGCACCTGTGGGACATCTGCGCCCTCATCGCGGCCAGTCGCGGCACGGTCTGCAGCAGCCTGCACGCCCGCATCGTCGCGCTGGCCTACGGCCTGCCGCGGGTCAGCCTCGTGCCGCCGCAGCAGGGCCGGCCCCCCGACAAGCGGGCCGCCTTTGCCGAAACCTGGGAACCTGACGCGGTCCCGCGCAGCGTGACGCCCGACCGCATCGAGCCCGCGCTGCTGCAGGCGCTGGCCGTGCCCGCCGGGGTGCTGCGCGAGAACGCGGCGAGCCTGCGCGCGCATTACCTGCGCAGCCAGGCGCAGTGGGCCGGCCTGCTGACGCCATGAATCGGGCCCGCCAGCCGGTCTTGCGCAATAATCCAGAAACTCTACACAGGCCTGAACCCACGCCATGCCGATTGCCGCCCTCTCTCCCGCCGACCTTCGCCTGACCCTCGACCCCGCCGCGCTGGGATTTGCCGACACCTCCGAATTGCTGGAGGAGCCGCTGCCGTGGATCGGCCAGGCGCGCGCCGAGGCGGCCGCGCGTTTCGGCCTCGGCATGGACCAGCCCAACTACAACCTGTTCGTGCTCGGAGAGGTCGGCAGCGGCCGCTCCTCGCTGCTCAAGCAGGCGATGCACGAAGTCGCGGCGAGCAAGCGGGTGCCGCCCGACCTTTGCTACCTGCACAACTTCGACGCGCCGGAGCGGCCGCTGGCGCTGCGCCTTCCGGCCGGCGAGGGGCGGCAGCTGCGCCAGTCGCTAACGCAGGCGGTGAAGTCGCTGCAGGATGAAATCCCGCAGCGGCTGAATGGCCAGGATTACAAGGCCGAGAGCGAACGCATCGAGAAGGCCTGGAAGGCCGACATGGAGCGGCATTACGTCGAGCTGTCGGCATTTGCCGAGGCACGCAGCTTTTCGCTGCACCGCGAGGCCGGGCGCATGCTGTTCACGCTGACCGGCAAGAAGGGGCAGGCGCTCACCGAGGACGAGGTGCTGGCGCTGCCGAAAGCGCGTCGCGCCCAGGTGGAGCAGGCCGAGCAGGAATTGCGTGCAGAGATCACCCGCTACATCGAGAAGACCCAGCCGCTGGAGCGTGCGATGAACGAGGCGCTGGCCGCATTGCGGCGGCAGACTGTGAAGCCGCTCATCGAGCGCGAACTGCAGGCGATCCGCGACGGGCTGAAGAAGCAGATCAAGGACGCCGCCAAGCTCAACGCCTGGCTCGACGCGCTGGAACAGGACGTGTTCGACAATCTGGAACTGTTCAGCGGCAGCGAGGACGACGCGGACCGGCTGGAAGCGCTGAATTTTGTGCTGGCGCGCTACCGCGTCAACCTGGTGGTCGACAACGGCGGCCTCGACGGCGCGCCGGTGATCGTCGAGGACAACCCGCTGTTCCGCGCGCTGTTCGGCAGCATCGAGTACCAGTCCGAAAACGACGTGCTGGTCACCGATTTTTCGCGCATCCGCGCCGGCAGCCTGCTGCAGGCGCACGGCGGTTTTCTGATGCTGCATCTGCGCGATGTGCTGGCCGATCCTCTGGTGTGGGAGCAGCTGCGGCGCTTCCTGCGCAGCGGGCGGCTGCAGATCGAGGAGCCGGGCGTGTCGTTCTCGCCGATTGCCGCGGTGTCGCTGGTGCCGGAAGCCGTCGACGTCGAGGTCAAGCTGGTGCTGGTCGGCTCGCGCGAGCAGTACTACGAACTGCAGGAGGCGGCGCCGGAATTCGTCCGCCATTTCCGCGCCAAGGTCGACTTCGCCGACAGCTTCGTCGCCACGGCCGACAGTCGCCGAGCCTCGGCGATTTTCGTCGCCCATGCCTGCCGCGAGTTCGGCCTGCCGCATTTTTCGGCGGCGGCGGTGGCGCGCCTGATCGAGGAATCGCACCGCGAGGCGGGCGACCAGGCGCGCGAGAGCGCGATTTTCGCTCGCGCCGAGGCACTGGTAGTGGAAAGCGCGGCGACCTGCCGCGCACGCGGGCCGGGCCTGGTCTCGGTGGCCGACGTCGAGACGGCGCTGGCGGCGCACACCGCGCGCCACGACTACCCCGAGCAGCGCCTGCGCGAGGAAATCGCCGAGGGCGACGTGGTGATCGCGCTTAGCGGCGAGCGGCTGGGCCAGCTCAACGGCCTCACCCAGATCGACCTCGGCGATTACCGTTTCGGCCTGCCGGTGCGGCTGTCCGCGCACACCTACGCGGGCGAGGACGGCCTGCTCAACATCGAGCGCGAGGTCGAACTGTCCGGTCCGATTCACGACAAGGGCGTATTCATTCTGGAGAACTACCTGGCGGCGCTGTTCGCCCACCTGGCGCCGCTCTCGCTCAATGCATCCATCGTCTTCGAGCAGCAGTACCACGAGGTGGAGGGCGACTCCGCCTCGTGCGCCGAGCTGTATGCGCTGCTGTCGGCGCTGTCGGGCCTGCCTCTCAAACAGGGCATCGCCGTCACCGGCGCGCTCAACCAGCACGGCGAGGTGCTGCCGGTGGGCGGCATCAACGAGAAGATCGAGGGCTGGTTCCGCGTGTGCGAGGCTGCCGGCCTCGACGGCAGCCAGGGCGTGCTGATCCCCGCCCGCAACCGCCGCCACCTGATGCTGGCGCCGCGGCTGGTCGAAGCCGTCGGCGCAGGGCGCTTCCACATTCATGTCGCGGATCACGTGACCGAAGGCATCGCGCTGCTGACCGGCGTGGCGGCGGGCGAACTGAATGCGGCAGGGCTCTACCCCCGCGGCAGCGTGCTGGGGCGCGCGCAGGACGCCTTGCTGGCGTTCCGCCGCGCCTGCCGGGAACACCCCAAGGGGCCGCGGCGGCATTTTCGCGCGGGCGAGCATCCGCATCGGCGCTAAGAAACGTTTTATCTTGCGAGCGTACCGCCGAACCACTTCCCGAAGCTCTGCAGGAGCGGGCTTGCCCGCGATCACCGCGTGGCTGCGCGCCTCGCAATGAACTTATCAGCGCGTCGCGTTGCTTAACGCTGGCAGGCAGTAGAGGGGTGATCTATATTGAAAATCATCCAATCGTCTTGCAAGGAGCCGATCATGAATGCACTTCATCGCATGGAACGTTTTCTCGACCAGCACATGATTCCGTTCGAAATTGTGATGCATCCGCATACCCAGACCAGCGTTGAGACCGCACGTGCGGCCGGGGTTCCACTCAACCGGGTGGCCAAGGGCGTGCTGCTCGATAGCATGGAATGCCAGATGGTGGCGATGATTCCCGCCGACCAGGAAGTCCAGCTCGGCAAGCTCAGGCAGGATATCGGCGTGGAATTCGCTCTGGCCGACGAGGCCAGCGTGGGCCTCCTGTTCCCTGAGTGTGAGCCCGGCGTGGTGCCGGGCCTGCCGAATGCCTGGGGGGTGGAAATGGTGTGGGACGACGCGCTGATGGCGCAGCCGGATATTTATCTGGAGGCCGGCGACCACAAGCGTCTGCTGCATATCCAGACCCGCCATCTGCGCGAAGCTTTCGGCGACGCACCGCATTGCCACTTCAGCCAGCCGCGCATGCAGCACGTCGCCTGAGCCTGGCGTGCACGGGTTGCCGGCCGCGCGGTTCTTCCCCTGCGCACGGGATTTGAATTAGGCTTGGGTTACCCCGGCGCGCTTGGCGCGCCGAACCATGAACCGCCTGATCTGTCCCACGCGCTGTGAACGCAAAAGAATCCGAACCCGCTTACAACCCCCACCGTCGCCTTGGACGGGGAATGGCGCTGGCCGCCAGCCTGCTGTTGCTGGCCCTGTTTTATTTCTACTTCGAAAACAGCCTGCAGGCACGCAACAACCCCAACCAGCAACTGCAGATCGCGCCAGGCAGCGAGTTGGTGTTGAAGCGCAGCCGCAACGGCCATTATTTTTTCCCGGGCGCCATCAACGGCCAGCCCGTCACCTTCCTGCTCGATACCGGCGCCACGCTGGTGTCGGTGCCGGCGCACCTGGCGGATGAACTGGGACTCAAGGCGGGCGCGCGCCAGCAGTCGGTCACCGCCAACGGCACGATCACCACCCGTGCCACCCGGCTGGATGCACTGGCGTTCGGGCCGTTCGATCTGCGCGGCGTGCCTGCCAGCCTCAACCCCGGTATGGGGGGCGATCAGGTACTGTTGGGGATGAGCGTGCTGAAGCACCTGGAATTTACCCAGCGTGGCGAAACACTGATACTGCGTGCTTTGGTACATGATTATTAAAGAAATGCTTTGACGCGCTGCAATTCTGTGTTATTAATACGCCCGTCTGTTGGATTCAAGCTTTAAATTGCGGTACCTCTGGTAAGCGTTTTCCTTGAAATTCGATCGATAGGGCATGTCGCCCAATTTTTTTTAGATAGATAGGAAACAAAAGATGGAAACGGGTACTGTTAAGTGGTTCAACGATGCAAAAGGTTTTGGTTTCATCACCCCGGATAACGGCGGCGAGGACCTTTTCGCACATTTCTCCGCAATCAACTCCAACGGCTTCAAATCCCTGCAGGAAAACCAGCGCGTCAGCTTTGAAGTGACGACTGGCCCCAAGGGCAAGCAAGCTTCGAACATCCAGGTCGTGTCGTAATCTTTCCGACCTGATGTGAAAAAAACCCCGGTTCGCCGGGGTTTTTTTATGGACGAACGCCATGCATCCGCCGGCTTTCGGCCCAGGGGCGGGCCTCCTGCAGCGGCACGAGGCCCGGAGTGTTTTTTGGAAAGGGGATAAACCATCATGGCCCTGCGCGCCATCATCTACAAAGCCGAGCTGCAAATTGCCGATATGGATCGGCATTACTACGCCGACCACGCGCTGACCATCGCGCGCCATCCCTCCGAAACCGACGAGCGCATGATGGCGCGGGTGCTGGCCTATGCGCTGTATGCCCGGGACGGCATCGCCTTCACCAAGGGGCTGTTCGAGGTCGACGAGCCGGAAGTGTGGGTGAAGAGCCTGACCGACGAAATCGACTTGTGGATCGACCTCGGACAGCCCGATGACGCGCGCATCCGCCGCGCCTGCGGCCGCGCCGGGCAGGTCGTGGTGCTCTGCTACAGCGGCAGCTGCGACGTGTGGTGGAAGCAGATCGCCGGCAAGCTCACGCGCTTTACCAACCTGACCGTGCTGCAGCTGCCCGCCGAAACCAGCCAGGCGCTGGCCGCCCTGGCCGAACGCGGCATGCGCCTGCAATGCATGGTGCAGGACGGTGAAATCTGGATCAATACCGACAAGGAGAGCGTGCCGGTGAAGCTGATTTCGCTCCAGGCGGCACGCTGAGCGTCATTTCTCCGGCGGGCAGTTCTTGATGCACACCGTTTCGCTCACGCGCTGTCCGCCACAGCCGACAAAACAGGCGTCGTAGGCGGGCAGGCAGCCGCAGTCGGCCTGGCAGTTCTCGGCCGCAAGCTGTGTCCGCACGCCTTCTCGCGTTGGCATTATCGGCTCGCGATACGGCGGCGGAAAATACATTCCCGGCCAGGGATCCCACCAGTAGGGGTGACGGTAGGGATAGCTGTAGGGATAGCTGCGCAGCCATTCGAAATGCAGTTCCATTTCATAGCGGCGCAGCGCCGCGGCGTATTGCTTCAGCTCGAGTTCATATTGCTTCAGCACCTCTGCATAGCGCGCTTCCACCTGCGGCTCGATGGCCTTCACACAGGCCTGATAGCGGGCCTGGCAATCGGCCTGGCA
This sequence comes from Thiobacillus sp., assembly GCA_021166845.1. Taxonomy (GTDB): domain Bacteria; phylum Pseudomonadota; class Gammaproteobacteria; order Burkholderiales; family Thiobacillaceae; genus Thiobacillus. The sequence goes on along the minus strand of JAJPEP010000037.1, from coordinate 3,070 downwards.
CGCGTTCTTTCGGATCTCGCAGTCCGCCACGCAGGCCCGGCCCTGCGCATCGGCCGGCGGAATCAGGCGAACCGTCGTCTGGTACTGCGGCGTGGCGCAGCCCGCCAGGGCGGCGAGCAGAACCAATGCAGCGAAGGAGAACGTCAGGGCAGGCAGGCGCATCAGGCAATCCAGACAAAACATATGCTCTTAGAAGCATAGACTTTTTTCAGGATGACTGTGGGCCGAGAAAACGACCTTCGAGCGCCTGCAGGTTGAGTTCCCGCAGGATCTGCTGCAGGCGTTCGCGCGCATTCCCGCGCGGCGCATCGGTCCGGGTGGCGATGATGAGTTCGTTCTTCAGCGAATGCTCCCAGCCGACGAGTTCGGTCACGGTGATCTGGTAGCCGTGCGACTCCAGTTGCAGGCAGCGCAGCACGTTGGTGAGATGGCTGCCGAATTCGCGCGTGTGGATCGGATGGCGCCAGATTTCCGACAGCGGCGTCTTGCCGAATGATTCATTCTTGTGTTCGCGCAGGACGGCGGCGACCTCGGCCTGGCAGCAGGGCACCAGCACGATGTGGCGGGCCTGCTTGGCCAGCGCAAACCGGATCGCGTCGTCGGTTGCCGTATTGCAGGCGTGCAGCGCGGTGACGATGTCGATGGTGGGCGGCAATCGGCCCGATTCGATCGATTCCGCCACCGTTGCGTTGAGGAACGTCATGCGTGCGAACCCCAGACGAACTGCCAGCTCACGCGACTTCTCCACCAGATCGTCGCGCGTTTCGATGCCGAAGATGTGGCTGCAGGGGCGCTCCTTCAGAAACAGGTCGTACAGGATGAAACCCAGATACGACTTGCCCGCGCCGTGGTCGGCCAGCGTCAGCATGTCCTGCCGGGCCAGCACCTCGTTCAGCAGCGGCTCGATGAAGTTGCACAGGTGGTACACCTGCTTCAGCTTGCGGCGGCTGTCCTGGTTGAGCTTGCCGTCGCGCGTCAGGATGTGCAGTTCCTTCAGCAGCTCGATCGACTGGCCGGGACGCAGCACATCCGCCAGCGGGTCGCTGAAACTTGGCTTGGACGCGGGGGCGGCAGCAGGGCGGGGACGCTTCATGTCGCACCGAGCCGGATATGGATCGTGAAATCGATCCTGGTTCGTCGGGCGTATTCCAGCATTTGTAGCGGCTCGTTCATGGCTCGGCAATGGCAGGAGAAAAACCGAAGGGTACCCCATCAGGTTCCGTGCGGTTGCAGAAGCTTCGCCCCGCCCAATGCGGTGGGAAGTGCCATGATGCAAAATTCGGGTCGGGCATACTGAGTGCTTTGCTGACAGCAGTCTGGTGCGAAATTTGCGGCGAGGACGCCTCTCCCGCCAGAATGGGCGAGGCGCCTGCACTTGCCATCCGGCGCGGCGGCACGCCTGGTGTAACATTCGTACCACATGATTTCCAGTAATCTGGATGAAAAGGAAGACGGAAATGCACGGTTTCAAGAAATTGTATCTGCCCTTGCTGGTTGCCGTTCTGGTTGCCGGCTGCGGCGACAAGAAGGACGGGGCGGCAACCGCGGAAAAGGCCCCCGCCCAGGTGGCGGCCAAGGTCAATGGCGCCGAATTGACGGTGCATCAGGTGAACTACGCGCTGCAGCGCATCCCCAATCTCGATCAGGAGCAGACCAAGGCGGCTTCGCTACAGGTGGTGCGCAACCTGGTCGACCAGGAAGTGATTGCGCAGAAGGCGCTGGCCGACAAGCTGGATCGCGACCCCGCCGTGGTGCAGGCGCTGGACGCGGCGCGCCGCCAGATCCTGGCCGAGGCCTACATGAGCCGCAAGCTGGGCACGCCGGTCGAGCCATCCGACGCCGAGGTGGCGGGCTATTTCGACCAGCACCCGGAGCTGTTTGCCAAGCGCAAGATTTATCGCCTGCAGGAAATCTCGATCAAGGCGCCGCAAGACAAGTACGACGCGATACGCGCCCAGCTGGGCGCATCCAGAACGCTGGAAGATTTTGCCACCTGGCTGAAGGCTGAAAACCTGCCGGTGAAATCGGCGCAGGGCGTGAAAACGGCCGAGCAGCTGCCGCTGCAGATGCTGCCCCAGCTAGCCAAAATGCCCGACGGTCAGGCCATGGTGGTGAATACGCCTGACGGCTTGATGGTGATTGTTCTGGCCGATTCGCAGATGCAGCCGGTGACGCTGGAGCAGGCCAAACCCGCCATCGCACGTCTGCTGCAGACGCAGGCGCGCCAGAAGGCGGCCAAGGCCGAGATGGATACGCTGAGAGCTGCCGCCAAGATCGAGTACATGGGCGAGTTTGTAGACGCCGGCAAGGAAGCGGCTGCCGCGACGCCTGCCGAGCCCGCTGCCGACGCCGACGCAATCAGCAAAGGCGTTTCCGGCCTTAAATAAATTAGAGAAGCAAGGAATTGCCGGTCTCATTATATATACGCACTCGCAACCTGTGGGCGCCCTTCGTCGCGCATGCCGTCAGCAACGGCTGCTCGGCGTTCATGTGGCGGCCACCGGCCAGAGGCGTTTCTGGTGAGCGCAGTCATCGGCTTTGACCGGGATTGTTCCTTTCGGCGAGATGCCTGGAGTAGGGTGCATTCCGTGCACATTCGAGCGCCAATGGGTGCACAGAGTGCACCCTACCAAATCAAATGCCGGGTACCCGGGCTTAGGTTGGAAACTGGCTCACAAAAGAAATGACAGGCGGGCGTGAAAGATAAGACAATTCCGGACTTAGCCAATGTTGTGAGTCCAGAAAGATGACCAAAAAAGCCCTCATCACCGGCGTTACCGGCCAGGACGGCGCCTACCTTGCCGAATTCCTGCTGGGCAAGGGCTACGAAGTCCACGGCATCAAGCGCCGCACCTCCCTCTTCAACACCGACCGCATCGACCACCTGTACCAGGACCCGCACGAGACCGGCCGCAAGTTCATCCTGCATCACGGCGACCTCACCGACTCCTCCAGCCTCATCCGCATCATCCAGCAGGTGCGGCCCGACGAAATCTACAACCTCGCCGCGCAGTCCCACGTCGCCGTCAGCTTCGAAGAACCCGAATACACCGCCAACTCCGACGCCCTG
>JAJPEP010000005.1 GCA_021166845.1 Thiobacillus sp. | reverse complement strand
GCCGAGGGGTTGGACACGCCCTTGAGGCCCTTCTCGGTCATGGCGAACACGCCGATTTCGTTGACCGCGCCAAAGCGGTTCTTGAACGCGCGCACCAGGCGGAAGGACGAGCCGGTATCGCCCTCGAAATACAGCACGGTGTCGACGATGTGCTCCAGCACGCGCGGCCCGGCGATGGCGCCTTCCTTGGTGACGTGTCCCACCAGGATGATCGCGGTGCCGGTCTGCTTGGCGTGGCGCGTCAGTTGCGCCGCGCATTCGCGCACCTGCGCCACCGAGCCGGGGGCGGAGGTCAGCGCCTCGGAATACACGGTCTGGATCGAGTCGATCACCGCGACCTCGGGCTTCATCTCGGCCAGCTGCGCCAGGATGGCTTCGAGGCGGATTTCCGGCAGCACCGGCAGATTGGCTTCGGGAAGGCCCAGGCGTCGCGCGCGCAGCGCCACCTGGCGCGCCGATTCCTCGCCGCTGACGTAGAGCGTTGTCATGCGGCCGGAGAGGCCCGCCATCGCCTGCAGCAGCAGGGTCGACTTGCCGATGCCGGGGTCGCCGCCGATCAGCGTCACTCCGCCCGGCACCAGGCCGCCGCCGAGCACGCGGTCGAGTTCGCCGATGTCGGTGGCGATGCGCGATTCCTCGCTGCCCTCCACTTCGTGCAGCATCTGCACCTGGCTGGTCGCCGCCAGCGCGGCGAAGCGCGGTTTGGCCGACTCGGCGATGGTCTCGACCAGGGTGTTCCAGGCGTTGCACGCCGGGCACTGCCCCTGCCACTTGGGCGACTGGCCGCCGCATTCGGTGCAGCTGTAGATCGTTTTTGCTTTGGCCATCAGCTTGCGTTTCCGGTCAGGCCGGGAACACGCCGGTGGACAGGTAGCGGTCGCCGCGGTCGCACACGATGGAAACGATCACCGCGTTCTCGACTTCCTTCGACAGCTGCAGCGCCGCCCACAGCGCGCCGCCGGACGAGATGCCGGCGAAGATGCCCTCCTCGCGCGCCAGCCGCCGGGTGGTTTCCTCGGCGTCCTGCTGGCTGACGTAGATCATGCGGTCGACGCGGCGGGGGTCGCAGATTGCCGGAACATAGGCTTCCGGCCATTTGCGGATGCCGGGAATCTGCGCGCCCTCGGTGGGCTGCACGCCGACGATCTGGATGGTGGGGTTCTGCTCCTTGAGGTAGCGCGAGCAGCCCATGATGGTGCCGGTGGTGCCCATGCTGGAGACGAAATGGGTGATCCTGCCTTCGGTGTCGCGCCAGATCTCCGGGCCGGTGGTGCGGTAGTGCGCGTCCGGGTTGTCGGGGTTGGAGAACTGGTCGAGTATCCTGCCGATGCCCTGCTTCTCCATCGCCACCGCCAGGTCGCGCGCGCCTTCCATGCCGGCTTCCTTGCTCACCAACTGCAGTTCGGCGCCGAAGGCGCGCATGGTCTGGCGCCGCTCGATCGAGGCGTTTTCCGGCAGGATGAGGATCATCCGGTAGCCGCGCATCGCCGCCGCCATGGCGAGCGCGATGCCGGTATTGCCGCTGGTGGCCTCGATCAGCGTGTCGCCGGGCCTGATCTCGCCGCGCGCCTCGGCCTGCTCGATCATTGCCAGCGCCGGGCGGTCCTTCACCGAGCCCGCCGGGTTGTTGCCTTCGAGCTTGACCAGCACAACGTTCGACGTCGCACCGGGCATGCGCTTGAGGCGCACCAGCGGGGTATTGCCGACGCAGTCTTCGATGGTCTTGTACATACCCTACTGGCGTCCGACCGGCAGGTAATCGAAGCCCATCCCGCGCATCGCCTGCGGCTCGTACAGGTTACGGCCGTCGAACACCAGCGGCGTTTTCAGCAGCGCCTTCATGATGTCGAAATTGGGGCTGCGGAACACTTTCCATTCGGTGACGATCAACAGCGCATCGGCCCCCTTCAGCGCGTCCATCGGGCTGTCGACCAGCAAGAGGTCGGCACGCTCGCCGTAGATGCGGCGGGTTTCCTCCATCGCCGCCGGGTCGTAGGCCGACACGACGGCGCCCATCGCCCACAGGGCTTCCAGCATGCTGCGGCTGGGCGCCTCGCGCATGTCGTCGGTGTTGGGCTTGAACGCGAGACCCCACATGGCGAAGCGCTTGCCCTTGAGGTCTTTGCCCAGCCTGGCGGTCAGCTTGTCGACCAGAATCTGCTTCTGCGCGTCGTTGGCCTCTTCCACCGCGTCGAGCACGCGCAGCGGAATGCCGTTTTCCTGCGCGGTGCGGCGCAGCGCCTGCACGTCCTTGGGGAAGCACGAACCGCCGTAGCCGCAGCCGGCATACAGGAAGTCGTAGCCGATACGCGGGGCGGACCCGATGCCATGGCGCACCTGCTCGATGTCGGCGCCAAGTTTTTCGGCCAGCACGGCGAGCTCGTTCATGAAGGAAATGCGCGTCGCCAGCATGGCATTGGCGGCGTATTTGGTCAGTTCGGCGCTCTTCACGTCCATCACCGTCAGGCGATCGCGGTTGCGCTGGAACGGCGCATACAGCTGGCGCAGCAAAGCGGTGGCGTCCTCGCTATCGGTGCCGATCACGATGCGGTCGGGCTTCATGAAGTCTTCCACCGCCGCGCCTTCCTTGAGGAACTCGGGGTTGGAGGCGACGTTGAACTCGATCGCCACGCCGCGCCTGGCAAGCTCTTCCTGCAAGGCGGCTTTCACCTTGTCCGCGGTGCCGACCGGCACGGTGGACTTGTCGACCACCAGCTTGTAATCGGTCATGTGGCGGCCGATGTTGCGTGCCGCCGCCACCACGTACTGCAGGTCCGCCGAGCCGTCCTCGTCCGGCGGCGTGCCGACGGCGATGAACTGGATCTGGCCGAATGCCACCGATGCCTCAATGTCCGTGGTGAAATGCAGCCGGCCTGCAGCGACGTTGCGCTTCACCATGTCTTCCAGCCCCGGCTCGTAGATCGGGATGCCGCCGGCTTTCAGCGTTTCGATTTTTGTCGGGTCGACGTCGAGGCACAGCACCTCGTTGCCGACTTCCGCCAGGCAGGTTCCGGTCACCAGGCCCACATAGCCTGTGCCGATTACGGTAATTTTCACGTCTTCTCCCTAAGTATTCTGTATGTCGGATTGAATCTGTTTGAGCGCAGCCAGCGGATCGGCCGCGGCCGTGACCGGGCGCCCGATCACCAGGTCGGTCGCGCCGGCGCGCAAGGCCTCGGCCGGCGTCATCACGCGGCGCTGGTCGCCTACCTCGGCCCCTGCCGGACGGATGCCAGGCGTCACCAGGCGGAAACCCGCGCCCAACTCGGCGCGCAGCATGGCAGCCTCCTGCGCCGAACAGACTATGCCATCGAGTTTGCAGGCGTGCGTCAGGCGCGCCAGGCGCAACACCTGGTCGGCAGGCGCAGCGGAAATACCGACTTCCCCCAGATCCTCGGCGCTCATGCTGGTCAGCACAGTCACTGCGATCAAGAGCGGCGGATGCGGCAAATCCGCGAGCGCTTCGCGTGCCGCCTCCATCATGCGGCGTCCGCCCGAGGCATGGACGTTCATCATCCACACGCCCAGGCTCGCGGCCACGCGGCATGCCGCCGCCACGGTATTCGGAATGTCGTGAAACTTCAGATCCAGGAAAACCTCGAAGCCACGCGCGACCAGCGTCCGCACCAGATCCGGCCCCGCCACAGTGAACAGCTCCTTGCCCACCTTGAGCCGGCACAAAGCCGGATCCAGCCGCGCCACCAGCGCCAGCGCCGAATCCGCATCGGAAAAATCCAGCGCCACGATAATCTTATGCGTCATCCATTATCCCCTGACCCCTGACCCCTGACCCC
>JAJPEP010000049.1 GCA_021166845.1 Thiobacillus sp. | reverse complement strand
GACCTCGCCGAGGGCAAGCCCACCCTGCCGCTCTTGTACGCGATGAAGCACGGCACCCCGGATCAGGCCGCCAGCATCCGACAGGCCATCGAACACGGCGGCCTCTCCGAATTCCAGAGCGTGCTTGCCGCCATCAAGGACACCAATGCCCTGCAATACACGCGCGAAGCCGCACAGCATGAAACCCGCATGGCCAATTCAGCAATTTCTTGCCTGGCGGATTCAAATTCCAAGGCAGCTTTGTTACAATTAGCGGCTTTCGCGGTTGACCGAAGTTTTTGACCGCGCAGTTTTTTGAATTTCCCGGTAGTTCTTCAAAATGGGTTCAGCACTGAACCCGCCATCTGCCTCGGGGCGTAGCTCAGCCTGGTAGAGTACTGCGTTCGGGACGCAGGAGTCGGAGGTTCGAATCCTCTCGCCCCGACCACTTTTTTGTCATATCCTTTCGAAGCGCTGCAGTCCAACCCCCCTCTCCCCCCCCCGGAATCCCCCGGGGATTGGACAGCCATCCGATGGCGATGCTCCGTCATTCCCAAGCCATTATCCAAATCCGATCATGCAGCGTGCTCAAGCCCTGATTGTTTCCATCCTGCTCTCGACCCTGTCGGGGTGTGCCGTGGTAACGGTTGCCGATGCCGCGGTCACGTGGTTGCAACAGGGGTCAAGGTGGCAGCTAAAACAGTCGGAGCCGTTGCCGATGCGGCGATTCCGGATGAGGACGACGAAAAGAAAGACTGAGTGATGCCATCACGCTATCGAGTCGTGATATTTCAGGCGCAGCAGCGGCCTCAGCTTCGCCCGGCCGAGTTCCTGTTTACAGACCGAATAATTCCAGCATGATCTTGCACTACCAGCCTGATCAAGTCTGAATTCCACATCACGCCCAGTACTTCGCCTTGTCCGGCAGCACCCACCGCACGCCACCGCGCGGATCTTCCTTGTCGCCCCGGTAGCGGGGAATCAGGTGAATATGCAGGTGCGGCACGCTCTGGCCACCGGCCTGTCCGTGGTTGATGCCGATGTTGTAGCCATCCGGCTGGTGGTACTTGTCGAGGAGGTCCCTGGCGTGCGCCAGTGCCTTCAACAGCGCGGCCTGCTCGGCTTCGGTGGCATCGAATAGGGTGGCGAAGTGGCGGCGCGGGATAATGACGCTGTGGCCGAGCGAGACAGGAAAGCCGTCGCGGTAGACGACGGTCAGGTCGTCCTCGGCCATGATGCGGTTGAAGTCGAGGTGGCAAAAAGGACAGGGTTTGCTGGTGGGTACGGTCATGCCTTGGACGTGCTCATGTTGTTTGCGGAAAATCGGTGATGGCCCGGCGATCCCGGCGCGCATGCTGCCTTGAAAAGGATGCGGGTTGCGCACGAAGCGGGGGCACACGCGCGATCCAACCGGTGGCGATGCATTGCTGCGATGAGATCGGGTGTCATGTCGGGCGCCTTCCTTGCTGTCGCACCGAGTTTAACTCATGCGGCGGCTGGCTTTCAGGCGGCACCGGTTTCTGCCGGGGCGGGATTTCGGGTTTCGGGGACATGCCGGCACCCATCGCAAAAAGAAGTCGTGACGCCCCATCCGAAGCTGACAAAGCCTGCAAAGCCGCAGCATGCGATGCCGCATGACCTTCGGGCCAGCCAAGGCGGCACTTCGGAATCTGCCGGTAAGCCATTGATTAAAAAGTGTTATGGATTTCTTCGCAGCACCCGCCCTGACGAGGAATGAATCGTCGTGCATCCAACCGGGGCAGGATTCGGGTAAGGTGTCACTACCCGGCATCGACAAAATTGGGTATATGCCCTGAAGGCACGGAAATTGGGGCATTGCCAGCAAGTGGTTTCTTCAACAATAATCCGAACCGGGTTTCCCTCCATTCACCCCTCATTCACTAAGGAGCTTTAAACATGAACAGAAAAGAACTCGTCGACGCACTGGCCGCCAAGACCGAATCCACCAAGGCGGATGCCGAACGTGCAGTCGGCGCGCTGATCGACATCATCTCGGGCACCCTGAAAAAGGGCGACTCGCTGACGCTGGTCGGCTTTGGCACATTCGAGGTGCGCAAGCGCGCCGCACGCATGGGCCGCAACCCAAAGACCGGCGAAGAACTGAAGATCAAGGCCGCCAAGGTTCCCGCATTCAAGCCGGGCGCAACGCTCAAGGCTGTTGTGAACGGCGTCAAGAAGTAATTTGTATTGAGTTTTCCCGTCGCGACGGGAAAGCCTGGCAGGGCACTGCTCATGCGGCAGTGCCCGGTGCAACACCCTCCATCAATCACAAAAAATACAGCCGCGATCTTGAGGCGATGCAATATCGCGTGCAGAAATCGTGCGCCCAATCTGCACCCACGACATGATTCGCTGCCCGAATTGACACAAAATCCGTAAGGATTTCAAAGCGGTCGATGCGGCTAGAATGGCGCCCTTTGCGCAGGAGTCCCCATGTCCGAACCCGTTGTGTACGACCGCAATCCCGCCGAACTCGAACTCAAACCCGGCGAATACTGGTGGTGCTCGTGCGGCCGCTCGATGACGCAACCGTTCTGCGACGGCTCGCACGAAGGTACCGACATGAAACCGATGTCGATCGTCATCGCGGAAAAGACCACGGTGTGGCTGTGCAATTGCAAGCACACCCAGAACAAGCCGTTTTGCGACGGTTCGCATAACGACCTGCCCAACGATATTTTCTGAGTCTTCCTGCCCACCCGGCTGGATCGTCACCCCGGCCAGCTCAGCGAGATCAGGGCGGCATAACCTCGACCTTCAACAGCAAAAAGGTATAGGCCGGGCCGCTCTTGAAGGGCAGCAGCGCATCGCCCAGATTGCGCGCGCCTTCCGGAAAAATGATCAACGAGTCGCCCGCGGCCAGTGCTTCGCCCATCAGTTCGACCGGGTTGGTCTGGTGCCGGTTAAGTTTGCGGTCGACAGCACGCCGCGAAACACCTGATTGACGATGTAGCGGCGTAGCGCGCTGGCCTGCCAGTAATCGGCGCTCGCCACCGGGCGTGTCCGGCGACGCAGATGCGCCGGCCGCGAAGCCCAGACTAGGAGGACATCGACATGGCTACGGTGGTTGGCAAAGTACACCCGCTGACGTGTATAGGGCATGCTGTCGCGCCACACCGCGCGCGCCAGTGAGCAATTTGGCAAACCCACACAGAGTGGATGCGGCCAGATTTTCCAGTGCCATGGGGTTCCTCTTGTTATCCGGCGCGTGACTGCAGGACCGCCACCATTGCAATCACCACGGCGACAAATTGCATAGCCAGGGCCAGCACCTGCCGCCTGAGCAACCTCGCCGCGCTGCGCAGGCGGCTGTACAGGTCACGCACCACGTCACCCCGAGGTGTGGTCAGACCGCAGTCGGCCAGGGCTTGATCGAACGCCATCAAACATGGCGCCCAGCAAAACACCCAGCACCAGGGAGATCAGCATCGCTGGCAGCGTGACGCCGTTGGCCGTGATGCCGGAAACGGCGAGACGGCGAACCAGCGGCCTCAGCAGAGATTGGAAGCGGGGTTTAAGTTGGCAAATGCTGGCCATGATTTATGTCTCGTAATTATTGTGTCAAACGGTGCCTTCGCCGCGATTTTCGGGCCGCTGCAAACACCACGGCATCGGACCGAGGGCGACCCTCCTACCAACCCTCCTCTCTGCTCTCCGCCGCCGCCAGCATCTGCCGCGCCACCGCCTCGGCGACCCGGATGCCGTCCACCCCCGCCGACAGAATCCCGCCTGCGTAGCCCGCACCCTCGCCCGCCGGGTATAAACCATTGACGTTCACGCTCTGGAAATCGTCGTCGCGGGTGATGCGCAGCGGCGACGAGGTGCGCGTCTCGACACCGGTCAGCACGGCGTCCTTCATCGCGAAGCCCTTGATCTGCCGGTCGAACGCGGGCAGCGCCTCGCGGACCGCCTCGATGGCGTAGTCTGGCAGGCAGGACGCGAGGTCGGTGAGATACACGCCGGGCTGGTACGAGGGTTCGACGCTGCCGAGCTGCGTCGACGGCTTGCCTTCAAGGAAATCGCCGACCAACTGGGCCGGCGCGTCGTAATTGCCGCCGCCGAGTTGGAAGGCACGCGCTTCCAGCTTCCGTTGCAGCGCAATGCCGGCGAGCGGGTCGTCGCCGGGGAAATCCTCGGGCGTGATGCCCACCACGATGCCGGCATTGGCGTTGCGCTCGTTGCGCGAATACTGACTCATGCCGTTGGTCACCACGCAGTTCGGTTCGGAGGCCGCCGCCACCACCGTGCCGCCGGGGCACATGCAGAAGCTGTAGACCGTGCGGCCGTTCTTCGCGTGGTGCACCAGCTTGTAGTCCGCCGCGCCCAGCTGCGGGTTGCCGGCGTTCGGCCCCAGCCTTGCCTTGTCGATCAGCGACTGCGGATGCTCGATGCGGAAGCCGACGGAAAACGGTTTCGCTTCCATGTACACGCCGCGCGTGTGCAGCATCTCGAAAGTGTCGCGTGCGCTGTGGCCGAGCGCGAGGACGACGTGCCGGCTCTTCAAAGTTTCGCTGCTGGCCAGCACCACCCCGCCGATCCGTTTCCCATCAGGCCCATCCTCGATCAGCACGTCGGTGACACGCTGCTGGAAGCGGATCTCGCCGCCCAGCGACTCGATCTCGTGGCGCATCGCCTCGACCATGCCGACCAGGCGGAAGGTGCCGATATGCGGTTTCGACACGTACAAAATCTCCTCCGGCGCGCCCGCCTTGACGAACTCGGTCAGCACCTTGCGGCCCAGATGCCTGGGGTCCTTGATCTGACTGTAGAGCTTGCCGTCGGAAAACGTGCCCGCCCCGCCCTCGCCGAACTGCACGTTGGATTCCGGGTTGAGCACATGGCGGCGCCACAGCCCCCAGGTGTCCTGAGTACGCTCGCGCACTGCCTTGCCGCGCTCCAGCACGATGGGTTTGAAGCCCATCTGCGCCAGCACCAGCGCGGCGAAGATGCCGCAGGGGCCGAAGCCGACGACGATAGGGCGCTCGGTCAGATTCTCCGGCGCGCGGCCGACGAACTGGTAGGCCATGTCCGGCGTCGGTGCGAGGTGGCGGTCGTCGCGAAATTTCTTCAGCAGCACCGCATCGTTCCTGACCTCGACGTCGACCGCGTAGACCATCAGCAGCGCGTGCTTTTTGCGCGCATCGTAGCTGCGCTTAAAGATGCTGAAGCCGAGAAGATCATCATCGGCAATCCCCAGACGCTGCAGGATCGCCGCGCGCAAGGCCTCGGGCGGATGGTCGAGCGGGAGTTTGAGTTCAGTCAGTCGCAGCATATAGGCTAGTTAAGACGCTTCGTCATCGCGAAGCTCGCAGAGCCGTGGCGAACCAGCGCCTGTCGATACAGCATGCATTCTGGATTGCTTCCCGCCGCGCTTCGCTCGCGGTCGCAATGACGAAAGACCATCATTCATCGGTGTTCAGGTAATTCAATGCGCCCCGCCCCGCGGCGCGGCCGCCGGCGAAGCAGGCCGTTAGCAGGTAGCCACCGGTGGGCGCTTCCCAGTCGAGCATTTCGCCGGCGCAGAACACGCCGGGCAGTTTCCGCAGCATCAGGTTTTCGTCCAGCACCTCGAAGCGCACGCCGCCGGCGCTGCTGATCGCCTCGTCGAGCGGGCGCGGGGCGGCGAGCGTGAGCGGCAGCGATTTTATCGCGTTGGCGAGCTTCAGCGGATCGTTCAAGCGATCGGGCGACAGGATTTCGCGCAGCAGCGCCATTTTCACGCCCCGGATTCCGGCGCGGCTTTGCAGGTGGCTCGACAGCGAGCGTGCGCCGCGCGGATGGGCGACTTCAGCAATGACCCGCGCAAGAGTCTTGTCGGGCGCCAGATCGAGTTGCAGCGTCACCGCCCCCTGCGCCGCAATGGTGTCGCGCAGCGGCGCCGACAGCGCATACACCAGGCTGCCCTCGATGCCGGAGTCGGACAGCATCAGCTCACCCTTACGTTCATGCGTGAGTCCGGCTGCATCGGCGAAGCGCAGCGCCACGGTTTTCAGCGGCTGCCCAGCAAAGCGGCTCTTCAGATGCTCGCTCCAGCCGCCCGCCACGTCGAAGCCGCAGTTCGACGGCAGCAAAGGCGCGACGTCGACCCCGCGCTGCGCCAGTAACGGCACCCACGCGCCGTCCGACCCCAGCTTCGCCCAGCTGCCGCCGCCAAGCGCCAGCACCACCGCGTCGGCCTTCACCGCCAGTTCGCCGCCGGGCGCATACGACTCCACACAGGCTCGCAGTGGATCGGAGTCCCTTTGTGGGGCGGCGAAACGCAGCGCGCCATCCTCGCGCCACCCCAGCCAGCGATGCCGCACATGAAACCGCACCCCGGCTTCGCGCAACCGATGCAGCCACGCGCGCAGAAGCGGCGCCGCCTTCATGTCCTTAAGAAACACCCGACCCGACGAACCGACGAAAGTCTCGACCCCCAGCCCGCGAGCCCATTCGCGTAGCGCATCCGGAGGAAAGGCTTCGAGCAGTGGCTTGACGGTTTCGGCGCGCGCGCCGTAACGCGACAGAAAAATATCGAACGGCTCGGAATGGGTGATGTTCATGCCGCCCACGCCGGCGAGCAGGAACTTGCGTCCCGGCGACGGCATGGCGTCGAAAAGATCAACCTGAACACCGCCCTCCGCCAGCACCTCGGCAGCCATCAGGCCCGCCGGACCGCCTCCGATTACAGCAACTGTACGCATAGGCAAGCAGAAGGGATTGGGCAGCGCATGCAATGTCTACCTACACTCACGCACCGGCGCCATCGCCCGATTTTCGGGTGCAAACACCACGGCATCGGGCCGGGAGACCCTCCCGCAGCGCTCTGCGCTCTGCGCTCCGTCCCCTCACCCAACCAAAAACTCATCCTTCGTCCGCCCCTTGGCCAACGCATCCGCCAGCCACCTGGGCGCACGACCGCGGCCCGACCATGACTTGCCGGTGGCCGGATTGCGGTACTTGGCCGCCACCGCCCCACGCGCCTTGCCCTTTTTCGCTCCGCCCTTCAGGTCAGCCGGGGTGATTCCAAATTCTTTCATCCTCGCCTGAATCTCCGCCACCACCGCGGCGATTTCAGCGCGACGCGCTGCCTCGGCCTGCTGTAACAATGCTTCCGCCTGGGCCTTCAATTCCTTGTATGTCGCCATCGTATTTCTCCTATCAGTGAGTAAATCTAAATCAACATTCCGCAATAACCCAGATTAATCTGATTAATCTGAACACACCATAAAGGCCGGGATAACAAACCACAAAGCCATTTAAAGATAAGGGAAAGCATCAGCCGATCCCTCATCGGGCGCCCAAGGCGCTGGCTCTTTGGCCGCCCTGGAATCAAACGATCCAGCTTTACGTTCAAGAAGTACCGAATCTTGAACCAAGGCAACGATTATGTGCCAAGTTCCGAAGGGAAGGTCAATGCCGATACTTAGGCCCCGATACTTAGGCCTTTGACCTCCCCATATTTCTCGGTGCCAAAGCAAACCACCTCTTGCGCAGCGCCATCATTCTCAAATGCCACCGAAGCAAATGTTATCTATCAACGATCATTGATCCATTGCCTCAGCGCCGGCCCCGCAAAGTATTCGTCAACGTTGAAAGCATATCGGCAATTGTCCCGCCGTTTCCGGCGGTGGCAATGGCACGTTAATGCTTTCGGTCACGGCCGTCACTTTCGGCGGCGCCACAAATTGTCCCTCCGATCAGGCACAAATACGGATAACACCCAATATTTTTCTTGTCGTCGATAGATGGCAAGATATCAAGTTATATATAAATAACTTGGGTTTGCTGCTGCTCCAGTACCCTGCCCTTGGGGATCGGATGACGGGACGGTGCGGGCCGAAGTCCGGTGACCGGCACCATCTCGGAACCACCAGCGCGTGAAATCGATAATCGCAATCTCTCCAGCCTTTACTGATCCATCGAGATAGTGGCGGATGAGGTTCAAGGCGCCTGCTCTTGCCAGAGCCCCAGGGTCCGTTCAATGCGATGACAGATCCCGTCGGGGATTTGATCTTGAGGATACTTTTCGCCAAGGCCGCGGCAAATGGATCAATCCCGAAGCGGTCTTCCGATGGCGCCGATTTAGGCTGGTCATTGTGCGGAAAGTCATTCACGGTCGCTACCCATTTCAGGAAATGTTCTGGTCATCGGGCTGCCTTTCAAAGAAAAAGCAATCTGGCAGCATGGCGGGCGCGATGTAGTCAATATCCTTGGCCGATACTCCGCATGCGAAGAAGGTGTCGCGCCAGTAACGGACCACGTCCACGAGCCGATCGATCTCCGCACGCGCCTCTTCCGCAGACAACCCGAAGCGGCCCGCCTGCGACAGCAGGTTGTAGATACTGGCTGTACGACCGTAGTTGCCGACGGTCAATGCCAGGTCGCGCCGCTCCAGGCTAACGACGGGCGCCGGCACCAGGTCGTAGGCCGGCGATAGCCGCCATCCCTTCTGTCTGCGCAGCATCGCATGGTTGCGCGGGTGATCGTCGTTGTTGGTCACGGCAGCATTGAAGACCATCCGCCTGAACAGTTCGGCACAATCCGATTCCGGCTTGTCGGACCAGCGGCGCAGGTTGTCCGCCAATAGTGGGTAGGACCAGCGTTCACGGTCCAGATAGCTGTCTCCGCAATCGAGCACAGTGAGCCCGCTGACGAGTCCGAAACGCAGATAGCCTTTGTCGGTGTAGTCGCGGTCGAAGCGCTGCAGCATGAGCACATCGGCGTCGCCAACCGTCTGCAACCGCGCTTGTGTGACGTTCAGGCCACAACGTCGCGCCAGGTCAAGCGTTGCGAATTCGATACGCTGTAGATTGCAGCGGTCATCTTTGGCGGGAAACTTGCCGAGCCAAAGACATTGTGCATCCTCGATCGTGGCCTTTGGTCGCGCACCACCCATGCTGGTGCCAGGATCGAGTTGTTCAAGCAGATGCGCAGCTACTGGCTTCCCCTCTTCGATCGCTTGTGTGGCTGCGATCAATTCGGCCAACTGGTGCGTGCGGTTGTACTGGCGTTTGGGCGCGGGCGGTTCGGCCTTAAGCCCGAAGCTCAAATAGCCCGCCCCGTCTTGCGGACCGTACAGCAGATAGTCGATCTCCTGAAGATCGGCGGCGCTGCGTTCGAGCTTGTGCTCGATCACGCGCCGCCCCCAGGCATCGGGGCCGGCATCCCGCACTGCCCCCGGGATGCCTTTGAGCTGGGTAAACTCAAAGACCTTCTTGGCCAGAGGCAACTGGAACGGGTCGAGTGCAACCGCCCCTTGCCGCTGAAGATAGCGGTCGCCATAGCGAAAGCGCCCGATCTGCGTGCCGTCGGGCAGCGTCTGCACCCGGAGCAGCGCCGCCGTCACCATCTCCAGGGTGCCGGGAAGCTGAATGTAGATATAGGCTTCGCGCTCAGAAGTCATAGTCGTCGCTCGTCTTTCTCGACTTGCCCGCGCGCGTAGGGCGACGAAATGCTTCGAGCGCCTTGCCGTGCAGGTCAGTGTCCGGATCAGCGACAGCTTCCAGGGACTTGTCGAGGCCGAGCGCCCACAGGACGGCGATGCAAACACCGATCGCAGTGCCTGGCTTGCCCTGCTCCAACGCGGTGAGGGTATTGCGGTTGATGCCGGCCTTGGTGGCGAGATCGGCCAGCGACCAGCCGCGCCGGATCCGCGCGACACGGATGCGCTGGCCCAGTTGGGCGATCCGCTGGGTTACCTCCACCGGTATCTCGAACTTGCTCATAATATTAGGCATTAAACTTATAAATGCCTAACATACTAGGCGAATAGCTCAAGTAAACGCTAGTCTCCAAGGAACAACAGCTAGTTTTATTAGGCCAATTCGGGCGGTGTAATCGATGGCGAGCCATTCGTCGATTCGATACCCCATGGCCTTGTATCCACGCCGCTGTCCGGACAAAGCTCCAGATATCCGAGCCTCTTCGGCTCCGTGCCATCCAGATTGTATTCGCAATCTACGGTCCAATCAGGAAAATGCTGTTGGAGATACATCGCGAAGCGAAAGGTGACGGATCGATCGTTGGCATCGATACCGAGCAAGTCATGGTCGTCATGCCCTTGAAGTGCGCCTCGAAAGTCGCAGGAAATCCGCAGGCACGCGGGGTGCCAGCATTTCCCAGGAAGGCTTGGGACTACAGGTCAGGTAGACGAGAAAAGTTCGCCAGAGCACCTGGATCCGCCCGTTCGTCTTCCAGCAACAAGCCAACATCGAACAGATCGCGCGGATGCTGCCGCGAGAGTGCCGCAGCCAGCTTGCCGGCATAGAGATCAGCAAAATCCAGCACCTGCACCAGGCGAAACCGAACGCGTCCTCCACCCTGAGGCGCGTTCCAGCGTCAGACGGTGCGCCTGTGCCTGCAGTTTGGCCGCGAACTCGCCCTGTTCTGGGCCGCGAAGCTGGACCCCGCACAACTGCCGACCGGCAGCGCCCGACCTTGGATATTGGGTATTCCGGAGCATCGTGACCGCTGATTCCGGCCTATCGTGACCGGTCATTCCGGCGCATCGTGACCGCCCATTCCGGGCGAACGTGACCGATTTCTGGCTGCTTCCGGAATCGGCGGTCACGATACCGGAACGGCGT
>JAJPEP010000044.1 GCA_021166845.1 Thiobacillus sp. | reverse complement strand
GACAACGTCAAGCGCGTTGGCCTCATCGTCATCAGCTCCGACAAGGGCTTGTGCGGCGGCCTCAACACCAACGCCTTCCGCGTGATGGTGGGCCAGATGAAGCAGTGGGAAGCCGCCGGCGTCGGCATCGACGTCACCGCGCTCGGCAACAAGGGGCTGGGCTTCATGCAGCGACTCGGCGCCAATGTGGCGTCGCAGCTCACCGGCCTGGGCGACGCCCCGCATATGGACAAGCTGATCGGCCCGGTCAAGGTTATGCTGGACGCCTACCTCGAAGGCCGGATCGACGCGCTCTACATCGTCTACAACCGCTTCGTCAACACGATGAAACAGGAGCCGACGCTGACCCAGCTGCTGCCGCTGGTGCAAATGGAAGACACCGAGGAAGCCACGCTGAAAACGCACTGGGACTACATCTACGAGCCCGATGCCAAACCGGTGGTCGACGAGATGCTGATGCGCTATATCGAGTCGCTGGTGTATCAGGGCGTGGCCGAGAACATCGCGAGCGAGCAGTCGGCGCGGATGGTGGCGATGAAGGCCGCTTCCGACAACGCCAAGGACGTCATCGGCGAACTGAAGCTGATCTACAACAAGACCCGCCAGGCCGCGATTACCAAGGAGCTGTCGGAGATCGTCGCCGGTGCGGCCGCGGTTTGAGCGCGTGCCATACAGAATTTAATCTTCTTAGGAAACAAGCATGAGCAACGGAAAAATTGTTCAGATCATCGGCGCCGTGGTGGACGTGGAGTTTTCGCGTGACGCCTTGCCCAGGGTCTTTGAAGCGCTGAAAATGGAGTCCCCCGAACTCACCCTCGAAGTCCAGCAGCAGCTGGGCGACGGCGTGGTGCGCACCATCGCGATGGGCTCGACCGACGGCCTGCGCCGCGGCATGGACGTGCTCGCAACCGGCAACCCGATCATGGTTCCAGTCGGCCAGGCGACGCTCGGCCGCATCATGAACGTGCTCGGCACCCCCATCGACGAAATGGGCCCGGTTGCGGCCGAGACGCACATGCCGATTCACCGCAAAGCCCCGGCCTATGCCGACCAGGCGGCCTCGGTGGAAATTCTCGAAACCGGCATCAAGGTGATCGACCTGATCATGCCGATCGCCAAGGGCGGCAAGGTCGGCCTGTTCGGCGGCGCCGGCGTGGGCAAGACCGTCACCCTGATGGAGCTGATCCGCAACATCGCCGTCGCGCACTCGGGCTTCTCGGTGTTCGCCGGCGTCGGCGAGCGCACCCGCGAGGGCAACGACTTCTACCACGAGATGAAAGAAGGCGGCGTGCTGGACAAGGTCGCACTGGTCTACGGCCAGATGAACGAGCCGCCGGGCAACCGCCTGCGCGTCGCGCTGACCGGCCTGACCATGGCCGAATACTTCCGTGACGAAGGCCGTGACGTGCTGCTGTTCGTCGACAACATCTACCGCTACACCCTGGCCGGCACCGAAGTGTCCGCGCTCTTGGGCC
The DNA here is from genome assembly GCA_021166845.1 of Thiobacillus sp. Classification (GTDB taxonomy): domain Bacteria; phylum Pseudomonadota; class Gammaproteobacteria; order Burkholderiales; family Thiobacillaceae; genus Thiobacillus. The sequence continues at coordinate 17,360 of JAJPEP010000044.1, read as the reverse complement.
GGATGCCGTCCGCGGTGGGCTACCAGCCGACGCTGGCCGACGAAATGGGCCGCCTGCAGGAGCGCATCACCTCCACCCGCACCGGTTCGATCACCTCCTTCCAAGCCGTGTACGTGCCGGCGGATGACTTGACCGACCCGTCGCCCGCCACCACCTTCGCCCACCTCGACGCCACCCTGGTGCTGTCCCGCCAGATCGCCGAACTGGGCATCTACCCCGCGGTGGACCCGCTCGATTCGACCTCGCGTATTCTCGATCCGCAGGTCGTCGGCGAGGAGCACTACAACGTCGCCCGCGCGGTGCAGGGAACGCTGCAGCGCTACAAGGAACTGCGCGACATCATCGCGATTCTGGGCATGGACGAACTGTCGCCCGAAGACAAGCTGTCGGTGGCGCGTGCGCGCAAGATCCAGCGTTTCCTGTCGCAGCCGTTCTTCGTCGCCGAAGTGTTCACCGGCGCGCCGGGCAAATATTGCACGCTGAAAGAGACGGTTGCCGGTTTCAAGGCGATTGTCGAAGGCGAATACGACCATCTGCCCGAGCAAGCCTTCTACATGGTCGGCCCGATCGAAGAAGCGGTCGAAAAGGCGAAGACGATTCAATAAGCAAGGGATCAGGGGTCGGGATTCAGGATTCAGGGAAAAGCGCGGCGTAGCCGCACCACCCCTGATCCCTGACCCCTGATCCCTGACCCCTAACGAGGTTACATCATGGCCATGACCCTGCACGTTGACATCGTCAGCGCAGAAAAATTACTCTACTCCGGTACCGCCGAAGTCGTGATCGCTCCCGGCATGCGTGGCGAGCTCGGCATCTACCCGCGCCACACTCCGCTGCTGACCACGCTCAAGCCCGGATCGGTGCGCATCAAGGTGCCCGACCAGGCTGAAGAAGAGCTGGTCTATGTCTCCGGCGGCATTCTCGAAGTGCAGCCGAACGTCGTCACCATCCTGTCCGACTCCGCGGTTCGCGGCGCCGACCTCGACGAGGCCAAGGCGCTCGAAGCCAAACGCGCCGCCGAAGAAGCGATGAAGGACAAGGTCGCCGCCATCGACTACGCGCAAGCGCAGGCCGAGCTGGCTCAGGCCGTGGCGCAACTGGCGACGATTCAGAAGCTGCGCAAGCTGACCTGATACACGGCAGGCGCCAACAAAAAGGCAACCTTCGGGTTGCTTTTTTAATGGGCCATCGAATGCGTGTTTCGCAGGCAATGGTTGACTAAACCATCTCATAGACTAGTTATTAAACAAGAGCGCGTTTAAAAACAACCATGTATGGCGTTGCATATCCCATTTTTCCTGAATCTTTAATTGGAGCCCGATCATGCGCACACCCCCCTTTTTATTCGGCTTTGTCGGTGCGACCCTGGTTTCTGCCGGAGTTGTAACCGTACATGCGGCAGAGGCCCCTTTTTACAATCCGACCAATGCCGCCAGTCCGACTGGCTATACGATCGGTTATGAGCTTTTCAGGACGATCGGCTGCCCTGGTCGAGAGCTTCTTGGTACGCCTTGTCCGGTACCGCCGCCTGCGCCGGTTGCGGCGGCGCCCGAACCTGAGCCTGTCGTTGAGCCGCTTGTCCCTGCCGCACCGGTTGCGGCGGCACCTGAGCCTGCGCCGCTTGCGCCTGTTGCGGAACCCGCACCCGTCGCGACGCTCGTGCTGGAAGGCGTGAATTTTGATTTCGACAAGGCGGTCATCCGGCCGCAGGACTACGCCATCCTCGACCAGAACATCGTCGCCCTGAAAGAATGGGGCGATGTGGATGTGGAGGTTGCGGGCCACACGTGCAACATTGGCACCGATGAATACAATCTGGGATTGTCGCTGCGCCGCGCCGAGGCTGTTCGTAATTACCTGGTCAGCAAGGGGGTCTCGGCAGATCGCCTGACCGTCAGAGGCTACGGGGAATCCCGGCCGGCTTTCAGCAACGCTACGCGTGAGGGTCGTGCCCAGAACCGTCGTGTCGAACTGGTACGGTACAAATAGCCAAGTTCCTGTTTGAACCGATTACGGGGGCTGCGGCCCTCGTCGTATTTTTGCGACACGCAAAAAGTACCCCGGCATGCGTTTTGCAGGCCTTCCCGACCGAGTTCGAAAAATACTGCTTTATGTTCGGTAACGCACAGAATCGGCGCGCGCTTTTGAGTATCCTCAATCGACCGTTATTACCCAACATCCTGAGCATTGATCAGTGCTCAGGATGCCCGTCCCGCTTGCGCGGGAGCGTTTTAATCCGCTGGATTCCGGCTTCCGCCGGAATGACGCAGTTTTATCTAATGGGCAATTCCGGATTATTTGAGTGTGCCGAAATGTGCGGCGCGCATGACGGGCAAACGGCGACCCACAAGCTTTATACTTGGCGCGCGTTTTGCTCGTTCTGCTCGTTCATTTTGCCGATGCGGCTCACCATCCGGACACGCGAATGGAACCCAAGCTTGAAATCCTGATACTCGCGGCGGGCAAAGGCACCCGCATGCGCTCCGACCTGCCCAAGGTGCTGCACACGCTGGCGGGCAAGCCCCTGCTCGGGCACGTGGTGGATACGGCCCATGAACTCGGCGCCGCGCAGGTCTGCGTGGTGTACGGTTTTGGCGGTGAGGCCGTGCCGCAGTCGATGGCTGACGACAGGCTGACGTTTGTGCTTCAGGCCGAACAGCACGGCACCGGCCATGCCGTGAAACAGGCGCTGCCCCAGCTGACGGACGGCAGCGTCACGCTGGTGCTGTATGGCGATGTGCCGCTGACGCACACCGCGACCCTGCAGCCGCTGGTGACCGCGGCGCAGGCCGGAAAGCTGGGGCTGCTGACGGTGAACCTGGCGCATCCGGACGGCTACGGCCGCATCGTGCGCGAAAACGGCAAGGTCACGCGCATTGTCGAGCACAAGGACGCGACACCCGCCGAGCGCGCAATTCATGAAGTCAACACCGGCATCCTCGCCGTGGCGACACGCCAGCTGAAGCGGTGGATCGCCGAACTGAAGAACGACAACGCGCAGGGCGAGTACTACCTCACCGACATCATCGCGCTGGCGGTGCGCGACGGGGTTGGCGTGGAAACCCATCAACCGGCGTACGAGTGGGAAGTGCTGGGGATCAACAGCAAGGCGCAGCTTGCCGCGCTCGAGCGCATCCACCAGAACGAGATCGCGCAGGCGCTGCTCGACGCAGGCGTGACCCTGATGGATCCGGCGCGGCTCGACGTGCGCGGCACCCTGACGTGCGGGCGCGACGTGATAATCGACGTCAACTGCGTGTTCGAAGGCCCCGTGAAACTGGGCGACGGCGTGCAAGTGGGCGCTAACTGCGTGCTGCGCAACGTGACGGTGGCGGCGGGCACGCGCATCGACGCCTTCACCCTGATCGACGATGCCGAAATTGGCGAAGCCAACCGGCTGGGGCCGTTTTCGCGCATCCGCCCCGGAACCACGCTGGCGCGCGACGTGCACGTCGGCAACTTCGTCGAGATCAAGAACAGCCAGATCGACGACGGCTCCAAGATCAACCACCTGTCCTACGTCGGCGACACCACCATGGGCAAGCGGGTCAACATCGGCGCCGGCACCATCACCTGCAATTACGACGGCGCCAACAAGCACCGCACGGTGATCGAGGACGACGTTTTTGTCGGCTCGGATACCCAGCTGGTGGCGCCGGTCACGGTCGGCCGCGGCGCGACCCTTGGCGCCGGCACCACGCTGACCAAAGACGCGCCCGCCGGCGAACTCACCCTGGCACGGGCGAAACAACTCACCCTCAGCGGCTGGACACGCCCGGCCAAAAAGAAAAAGGAAGGCTAATCATGTGCGGCATTGTCGGCGCGGTTGCGCAACGTAACGTCGTTCCCATCCTGCTCGAAGGCCTGCGGCGGCTGGAATATCGCGGCTACGACTCGGCCGGGCTGGTCATCATCGACGGCGGGCTGAAGCGGGTTCGCAGCATCGGCCGCGTCGCCTCGCTGGCCGAGGAATGCGCGGCGCAGAAGGTGCACGGCCACCTCGGCATCGCGCATACGCGCTGGGCCACCCACGGCGCGCCGTCGGAGGCCAATGCGCACCCGCATGTCAGCGGCCGCCTGGCGGTGGTGCACAACGGCATCATCGAAAACCACGAAGCGCTGCGTACCCGGCTGAAAGGGCTGGGATTCGTCTTCACTTCGGAAACCGACACCGAGGTCATCGCGCACCTGGTCGAACTGTATTACCGCCAGTCGAAAGACCTGCTTGCCGCCACCCGTGCGGCGGTGGCCGAACTCGAAGGCGCCTATGCCATCGGCGTAGTAAGTGAGGACTCACCCAACCGGCTGGTCTGCGCCCGCAAGGGGAGCCCGCTTCTGATCGGCCTGGGCATCGAGGAAAACTTCATTGCGTCGGACGTCTCGGCCCTGCTGCCGGTGACCCAGCGCGTGATGTACCTGGAAGAGGGCGATGCCGCCGACGTCGGCCTGCTGTCGGTGACGGTTTACGACGCGGCGGGCAGGCCGGTCGACCGCAGCGTGCATATTTCCGAGCTGTCGGCCGACATGGCCGAGCTCGGCAATTACCGCCACTTCATGCAGAAGGAAATCCACGAGCAGCCGCGCGCGCTGACCGACACGCTGTTGATCGCGGTGGCGCAGGATCATGTCCAGCCCGAATGGTTCGGCTTCGACGCCGCCGAGGTGCTGGGCAAGGTGAACGCAGTGATCTTCCTCGCCTGCGGCACCAGCTACCATGCGGCGAAAGTGGCCACGTACTGGCTGGAAGCGATTGCCGGCATCCCGGCACGCGCCGAAATCGCCAGCGAATACCGCTACCGCACTTCGGTGCCCAACCCCGATGCGCTCATCGTCACCATTTCGCAGTCGGGCGAAACCGCCGACACGCTCGCGGCGCTCAACCATGCCAAGACCCTGGGCCAGGACAAGACGCTGACCCTTTGCAACGTGCCGGAGTCCGCACTTACCCGCGCCTCGCGCCTCAAATTCCTGACCCGCGCCGGGCCGGAAATCGGCGTTGCCTCGACCAAGGCCTTCACCACCCAGCTGGCCGGCCTGTTCCTGCTGACGCTGGTGCTGGCCAAGCTGCGTGGCCGGCTCAGCGCGGAACAGGAAACCACGTATCTGGCCGAACTGCGCAGCCTGCCGAATAAAGTGCAGCAGGTGCTGGCGCTGGAGCCGCTGGTCGAAGCCTGGTCGCAGCATTTTGCCAACAAGAATCACGCCCTGTTCCTCGGACGCGGCGTGCACTATCCGATCGCGCTCGAAGGCGCGCTGAAGCTGAAGGAGATTTCCTACATCCACGCCGAAGCCTATCCGGCGGGCGAGCTCAAGCACGGCCCGCTGGCGCTGGTGGACGAGGACATGCCGGTGATCACCATCGCGCCCAACGACCTGCTGATCGAAAAGCTGAAGTCGAACATGCAGGAAGTGCGCGCGCGCGGCGGCGAGCTGTATGTATTCGCCGACGGCGACGTGCACATCGAGGAATCGGCTTTCGTGCATGTCATTAAACTGCCCGGCGGCAGCAACGGCGCACTGTCACCGATCCTGCACACCGTGACGCTGCAGATGCTGTCGTATCACGCCGCCCTGCAGAAGGGCACCGACGTCGACAAGCCGCGCAATCTGGCGAAAAGTGTCACGGTTGAATAAGCGGGATAGACGTTAAGGTTTGGCCATGATCGTCATGGCTGCAGTCGGCCAATAAGGAGTTCATGCCGAAACTGGCTCTTTTTCGGCCAAATCTGCCGGTGGGGTTTTGAGCAAACCAGGTCGCTATGCACTGCACAACGCCGAAGCTGACCCCCTTAACAGGCTTACGGCCACCGCCAGGGTAATTACACCCGCCTTGCTATGCATAAACCGCAGATGTCTTCGAGAGCTATGGGTGCCTTCAGTCTATCGAGGCTTGGTGAGGAAGGTATTCAGCCGAGGGGGCGATGAGAAGCGACGAAATGGTCATTGGTTTAATTTAATTCCTAGGCTTGACACCACCTTTGCGGCCGAGGCCGAAACCGACGCGGTAAAGGTCGGGCATGTCGATGCGCCCGTCCTTTTTGTTTTCCAGCAAGCCAAGACGCCGCAAATCCTCACGCATCCCATCCCAGCCACTAGCAATGTGCTGTGCCGGGAGGCGCGTAGAACTGATGCTTTGCGGGCCGGAGGGAAATTGTTCTTCCCATTTTTTCTTCACGGATTCGAATTCAACGGGTACGTTCATGCCGCTCAAGGCAGACAGAACGTCAGGCACCCATGGGTAATCTTCGGCTATCTCCTGAACGCGAATCTCAGAGGCCTTCTGGATGCCGCGCTTGATGCTCTCGAAGTGCAAAGCATAGTCATGCTGCGAATGACGCTCAGTGGAGTCTTCCGCCGCCTGTCGGATTGCGGCAAGGAAAGATCGTGGTGACGTCTGTCCTCGCCCATCAGCCAAATGCCCGACCGACCATGTGTATGGCACGCCACGACGCTTGTCGCGCCCCATCCATGGGCCTGCCAGTGTTTCAAAAGCTTTCTTTTGTGCCTCGGACTCCGATTTCATGTCTTGCGCAACACGCCACACATCACCCAGTTCGACGCTCGGGCAGATGTTGCGCATACGCTCGCCATAAATATCCGGCGCGTTGATGAGTCTTTGCCAGAGCAAACCATGCAGGTCATGTCTGGCCCATGTCAATTCAGCCTTGGTTGCAGTCAGCTTGGATGCATCCGGGAAGTTGAACACCGTGCGCTCTGCCTGGTCTTCACGCAGGAATATCTTGGCGTATAGGCCGGGGAAAGTTTTCAACCAAAGAATCGTGCGTAACAACCCCCGCACGATCTCATCCATCCGCTGCCACTCTGAGCTCGTGCGATCCAGCGCGTCAAAGAGAATCAGTCCCCTCCAATCCCGCTGGCGTTGCATCAGACGTGCAGCAGCCTCAGGATTGGATTTCAACCATCTCACGGTGCTTTGCCAGCTTTCGATAGGAATATCTTCGCCTGTCCGCCGTGCAACCCAACGCAGGACTACTGCACGCCACAAATCGTAAGGATCACCATTCTCCGCAAAAAGGGTGACAAATACGTCTCCATTTGGATAACTGTCTATGGCTTCTGCACTGCTGAAGCCAGCAAACACTTCGATGCCCTGCAGTTCGGACGAAACCGTTCCAAGTTGATGGCGAAGCGGTTCGGATTGCAGCGCAGCCGTCCAGAACGATTTACCAACCCCTCGGCCACCAACAACGATGTGTGCATCTAATCTCAATGCCTTGAGATGTGAGGGAGGTAAATACAAAGTTCCGGGTTGCGGTATTTCACCGAAGTTGCTGGTCTCCAGTGGCGCTGCCAAGATGGCTTCTCGTAGTTGCTGGGGTTGCGTCATAACAAATGCCTCCCTTCAACGGCATTGCTTACGCCATCGATCAATGCCCCAAAAACAGACATCACTTCTTTGGCGTCAATAGCAGCAAGCCTCCCTTGCAAGGAGAGTAGCCCCGCAAAACTGCGATGCCAGTTAACTGCCCACGGATGGTGCGGAGCAGTTTCATCAGCCTCGTCGAAGCTCCAACCTTCACTTAATCCGCCAACCTTCCACGTACCATCAAGCCTGGGTCCAACTTCGCCAATTTTGATTGGCGCAATTTCATCATAAAGCGTGTCGACAAACACTTCATATGAATGCTCGCGCAAGCCCGCAAGGTAGCCAAGTCGATCAAGCTCAGGAACGATGGCCCCGACCACCTGCAACCGCTCGCGTATTTGTTGCGCAACACCCGCACGCAGCCATTGCTCGAACAGCATCCGGTAGCCGTTCCATGTTTGCTCACCTTCCAGGGAGAACAACAGAATCTGTTTTGCACCCAATTCAGTAATACACGCAGAAGCGATCTCATCGATACCGGAACGCGAATCGATCAGCACCGCGTCGGGCTGAATTCGCTCTTCCAGATTCTGCAGCAAGCGACCTAGCCGAGACGACCACGCCTCACGCGTTCCATCCGTCTGTAACTTGGGCATCCAGACACGGCCCAGCTTGGCGATGTACTCGCCGTGATCAGCACCATGCGCTGGTACGACATGGATTTCGCCGTCATGGGAAAGGTTGCTAGTAGCGACCATGCTTTCGAAAACGACATCCCCGTTGTCTACAAGGTCTTCAATCAGCCAGTCGGTGATACCGTACATAGGTTGCCGTTCTGGCGGCAGCAGCGCAGAAGACAGGCCGGGAGATTCAAGATCAAGGTCGAGCACCAAGACACGCTTGCCCTCCTGTGCAAGATTCCAGGCCGTCGCAGCTAAAGCCGTTGAGCGGCCGACGCCACCCTTGATAGAGAAAAACACAATACGTGGCGCGCCCTCAGCTTCTGGCGCAATGCGCGCCCAGTTGGCCCCTGTCGCCAGTCGATCCAGAACCCATACATTCGTGAACCCATCTACCAAATAACTGGTTGCCCCTTGAAGCGCCTGCTCCTGGCTTATTTCGAAAAGAATTTCTGCATTTTGCGGATAGGCGTGCTTACCCAGACGTTGCATCAAATTTGAAGCAAGATGATCCCATAGCATGCGTTGTTCACTATCTTTGATCCGCTCAGGCAATATCAGACGCACGCGCCCGTTGAGATCGCGATTGACAAACAGCCAATCATCTTCATTACTCAGAAAATCATTTATGGAGCCGCTATGAACCTGCAGCCAATCCAGAACCACCGGAAAAATCAGATCAAAGGTTAGGCTAGGCTCAGGAAATTGGTCGAAAAGTTTCTTTGTCATACCAGCAGCCCCTCCCGTTGTGCTTTCTTTATGAGTTCACAAATGGCCGCTGCACCGGCCTGGTGAACTTGTACGCTTACCTGGTTAAAGTTGGATTGGTGCGCATAGCGGTCGGAGGCATCCCAATTGTCGAATGGGTTAGGTGTAGGCAGTCCGTAGTCAACGCCTTCCGCTTTGCCGCTGCGGTAGCTCTCGAAGCGAGCCCATATATTGTTGGCGTGGTTTCTGTCCTTGTACTCCGTAGGGCTTCCTGTTGCAGGATTGATGACCATCCCGAATCTCATCATCAGGCGTTTCAGCCCACACTCTGCTGCCATGCCGTAGAGGTGGTCCGCGTTGGCGTAGCGTCCTACTGCGAAAAGCCTTTCGGCATCGTCCCAATGGCGCGCGTGTGCATCCAGAAAATCCGCTTGCATTTGATTAGTTATGGATTATTGGGTTGAACCGGTAGGTTTGCTAACTGTATTGATCATATCAGGAGACCGCTTTGTTTCGCGAAGCTGCCGGCCATATCGGCGAGTTTGAGTGGTAGCAATGGCCGAGAAGCGGAAGTTTCGGAATTTCATTTGAGCGCCAGCACAGGGCAGGCCTGAGTCTTTTGATCAGCGCAAATTTGACCAGTAGCCCCAGGCCAAGCCGGCGGCTTAATGCCGCTTGTGGTCTTCCTTCAGTGCCAGGGTGGCGACCTGGACGCGGTTGCGCAGGCCGAGCTTTTCCATGATGTTGCGCAGGTGATTGCGCACGGTGTTTTCCGACAGCGTCATCTGGTAGGCGATGGCCTTGTTGGACAGGCCTTCCTTCACGTGGTTGACGATTTCCATTTCGCGCGCGGTCAGTGCCGACAGTGCGCTGTTGTTGAGCTCGCCGCGCGCCATCTTTTGCATGATGTTGAGCGGGAAACTGCTCTGGCCGTCGCACACGCTGCGGATGGCGGCGAGCACCTGGTCGGGCTCGCTGGACTTGATGACATAGCCGTCGACGCCGGACGAGATCGCTTCGGAGATCTCCTCGTCGGAGTCGGCAATGGTGAGCATGATGACCTTGATGCCGAGGTCGCGCAGGTCGGAGACGAGGTCGAGGCCGTCGGCGTCGGGCAGCGAGCGGTCGAGCAGCGCGGCATCGGCACGGTTGCCCGCCGCCAGCCAGGCGCGCAGCTCGGCGGCGTTGGCCAGCTGCGCGGTGAGCGTCAGGTCCGGCTCCTGCTGGATGTAGCCCGCCACGCCCATGCGCAGCAGGGGGTGATCGTCAATGAGAATGATGTTCAAGGGGGTTGGCATTGGGTCTCCGTTGAATGTGAAGCGACACGCTATTATGCCGGCAGCCCGCGCGGCAGGCGCGATGCTTTTTCGAATACCGCATGATAGACCGGAACGGGCAGCCGTTTCAGCAATCGGGCGGTCCCGATCGGCGTGACAAACACGTGGTGTTCCGGGCGCACTGCGAAGCTTGTCTGCTTCCAGCGACCGTGAGGTTTGATGTTGCCGGATTTGCCAGCCTCAAACAGCCCAGCGATTTCCCGCCGTAGCACGCCGACAATCGCCGTCGGCGCATCATTTAGCCTTGGCGGCTCTCTGCAATCTGCGCGCAATACTGCTGCAAATGCTCCGGCACGCCAGGCGGGCAGGCGCCACACTCGCGGTTGCCGGGCACGGCATAGTCGATGAACGTGGGGTAGGCGAGCTTCAGTTCGCCCATCAGCTTGACGAAGTCGTCCAGCGTGCGGTCGCCGCCAAGCCGGGGGTTGCGCGCCTTTTCCTGGCCGATGGTGCTGATGCGGCGCTGCTCGTAGTCGTGCGCCGGGTAGACCAGGGTGTCGTCGTCGAGCGCGAACAGCTTGCCGCGCACCGAGTGGTACAGCGCGGTGGCGTCGCCGTTCTGGAAGTCGGTGCGACCGCAGGCTTCGATCAAGAGCGCATCGCCGCTATAGAGCCGGCCGTCGTGCAGGTAGGCAAAGTGGTTGTCGGTGTGGCCGGGGGTGTGGATCGGCGTCAGCTCGACCGAGCCCATCCGGAACGGCGTGCCCTCGACGATGCCGGAGTCGGTGCATGGCAGCTGGTCGAGCGCGGGGCCGGCAATCTTGCTGCCGGCGACTTCCTTGAGCTTTTTCGCCGAGGTGATGTGGTCGGCGTGGATGTGGGTTTCGACGGTGTACGCCAGTTTGAGCCCGAGCCGGTTCACTTCGGCAAGGTCGCGCTCCCAGGTCGGCAGCACCGGGTCGATCAGCAGCGCCTGGCCGGTTTCCTCGCAGCCGAGGAGATAGGTGTAGGTACTGGAAACGGGCTCGAACAGCTGCTTGAAAAGCATTGGAGTCTCCTGGGGACGTGATCAATGTGCGGCCAGCGCATCGTCCAGAAGTTCCACCCAGTGTCGCACCGGGATCGTGGTGCCGGATTGCAGGTGGGTGAGGCAGCCGATGTTGGCGGTGACGATCATCTCCGGCGCGCCGGCCTGCAGGTGGCCGAGCTTGCGCGTTTTGAGCGCGCCCGCGATTTCGGGCTGCGGGATCGAATAGGTGCCGGCCGAGCCGCAGCACAGGTGCTTTTCGGCCACTGCAGCGAGCTCGAATCCGGCGTCGGTCAGCAGCATTTCGACGCCGCTCGTGAGCTTCTGCCCGTGCTGCAGGGTGCACGGCGGGTGGTAGGCGATTTTCCTGGTGGAGAGCGGCGAGTCGAGAGCGGAGAGCCGTGCAAGGGCTTCGCGCTCGGTGATCAGCACCTCCGAAATGTCCTTCGTTGCGGCGGACACCCGCGCCGCCTTTTCCGCATAGGTGGGATCGTCGCGCAGCAGCCAGCCGTAGTCCTTCACCATCACGCCGCAGCCCGAGGCGGTCATCACGATCGCTTCCACCCCGGCGTCGAGGTGCGGCAGCCAGGCGTCGATGTTGCGGCGCGCGGCGGCGAGGCCATCCTCGGTGTCGTTGAGGTGGTGCGCCAGCGCGCCGCAGCAGCCGGCTTCGCTTGCTGCGATCAGCGAGATGCCGATCCGGTCGAGCACGCGTGCGGTGGCGCTGTTGATGTTGGGCTTGATGCCGGGCTGCACGCAGCCCTGCAGGACCAGCATGCGGCGGGCGTGAACCGGCCGCGGCCAGTCGCCCGCGGCTTCGGCTGCAGGAATGCGCGATTTGATGAAGCCGGGCGTCAGGCCGCGCACGCTCTGGCCGAGCTTCAGCGCGCCGTTGAACAGCAGTTGCGTTCCGAGGCCGGTTTTCAGTGCGGCGCGCGCGGCGGTGTCGCGTACGCCGCGTCCGACTATTTCCTCGACGAGGTGGCGTCCGATGTTGAGCAGCTTGCCGTATTCCACGCCCGACGGGCAGGTGGTTTCGCAGTTGCGGCAAGTCAGGCAGCGGTCGAGGTGGAGCTGGGTTTTCGCGGTCGGGGTTGCGCCTTCGAGGACCTGTTTGATCAAGTAGATGCGGCCGCGCGGCGAATCGAGTTCGTTGCCCAATAGCTGATAGGTCGGGCAGGTGGCGAGACAAAATCCGCAATGCACGCAACTGCGCAGGATGCCTTCGGCGATGTCGCCCTCGGGGGTGTTGCGGAAGGATTCGGCGAGCGTGGTCTGCATGTCAGAAGTCCGGATACAGGCGCCCGCGGTTGAAAATGCCCTCGGGGTCGAAGCGCTGCTTGAGATTGCGGTGCAGCGTCGCGAGCGCCGGCGCGAGCGGGGCAAACACACCGTCGACCGGTGCATTGCCGCGGAACAGGGTGGCGTGGCCGCCGGCTGTCCTGGCTGCTTCGCGCAACGTGGCGGCAGGCAGGTCGCTGGCCAGCCAGCGGACCGCGCCGCCCCACTCGATCCATTGCGCGTCGCCGAGTTGCAACGGCGGCGTGGTGGACTTCACTGCCAGCCGCCATAGCGGGCGCTTGTCGAAGAAGGGCGTCGCCTGGTCGCGCAGGCGCTGCCAGAAGGCGGCGGCATCCTTCAGCGTTTCGCCGCCGAGTTTGGCCTGCGCAGCCTGCACCGCTGACGCCGCGCCGGACAGCCGTAGCGTCAGCAGGCCGGCGTGCCATGAAGTCGCCGACAGTGGCAGCGGCTGCCCCGCCCACTGGTTAATTTTCAGGAGGGCGGCAGCTTCGTCCAGTTCGTATTGCAGCGTGGTTTCCGCCTTCGGCCGGGGCAGCACCTTGAGCGAAACTTCGGTGAGCAGGCCGAGCGTGCCGAGCGCGCCGACCATCAGCCGTGACACTTCGTAGCCGGCGACGTTCTTGATCACCTGGCCGCCAAAACGCAGCGGCTGCCCGGTGCCGTCGATCAGCCGCACGCCGAGAACGAAGTCGCGCGCCGCCCCGGCATAGGGCCGGCGCGGGCCGGACAGGCCGGCGGCGATGCAGCCGCCCAGCGTGGCCGCGCCATCAAAGTGCGGCGGCTCGAACGCCAGCATCTGATTCTGCTCGTCAAGCAGCGCTTCGATTTCGGCCAGCGGGGTGCCGGCGCGCGCAGTCAGCACCAGTTCCTTTGGCTGGTAGTCGACCACACCCGTGAGCACGCGTGTGTTGAGGACTTCACCTTCATCGGCATTGCCGTAGAACGTTTTGCTGCCGCCGCCTTGAAGGATCAGTGGCGTGCGGTTGGCGTGGGCGGCGCGGATGCGCTCGATGGTGGCGTCCAGCATCAGAACCTCGGCAACTCGGGATGCGGCAGCTGGCCGCCGTGGATGTGCATCGCGCCCCACTCGGCGCAGCGATGCAGCTCGGGCACGGCCTTGCCGGGATTCAGCAGCTTGTCGGGGTCGAACGCGGCCTTCACCTCGTGGAAACGGGTCAGTTCGGGCACGGCGAACTGCGCGCACATCTGCTTGATCTTTTCCAGCCCGACGCCATGCTCGCCGGTGATGGTGCCGCCGACCTCGACGCACAGCTCGAGGATCTTGCCGCCGAATCTTTCGGCCTTGTGCAGTTCGCCCGGCGTGTTGGCGTCGAACAGGATCAGCGGGTGCAGGTTGCCGTCGCCGGCGTGGAACACGTTGGCCACCGCCAGGCCATATTCCGCGCTCATCTCGCTGATGCGCTGCAGCACGTGCGGCAACGCGCCGCGCGGAATGGTGCCGTCCATGCAGTAGTAGTCGGGTGCGAGGCGGCCGACCGCGGGGAAGGCGGCCTTGCGCCCGGCCCAGAATTTGAGGCGCTGTTCCTCGCTCTCGGCGGTGCGGATCTCGATTGCGCCGGAGGCCTCGAGCACGGCGCGCACGGTGTAGATGTCGGCCGAGACTTCCTCGTTGACGCCGTCGACCTCGCACAGCAGCAGCGCTTCGCAGTCGAGCGGATAGCCGGCGTGGACGAAGGCCTCGGCGGCCTTGATGGCGAGCCGGTCCATCATCTCCAGACCCGCGGGAATCACGCCGGCGGCGATGATGTTGCCGACTGCGGCGCCGGCTTTGGCCACGTCGTCGAACGCGGCCAGCACCACCTGCGCGCGCTCGGGGCGCGGCAATAGTTTGACCGTGACTTCGGTGATGACCGCCAGCATGCCTTCCGATCCGGTCAGGAGCGCGAGGAGGTCGTAGCCCGGCGCATCCAGCGCATCGCTGCCGATCTCGAGCAGCTGGCCGTCGATGGTCCAGGCGCGCAGCTTCAAAATGTTGTGCACGGTGAGGCCGTATTTCAGGCAGTGCACGCCGCCGGAGTTTTCCGCCACGTTGCCGCCGATCGAGCAGGCAATCTGCGACGACGGGTCGGGCGCGTAGTAAAGATTGTGCTGCGCGACGGCTTCGGAAATCGCCAGATTGCGCACGCCGGGTTCGACCACGGCGGTGCGCGCCAGCGGGTCGATCGCCTTGATGCGGCTGAGCTTCGCCAGCACCAGCAGCACCGCGCCGTCGACCGGCAGCGCGCCGGCGGAAAGCCCGGTGCCGGCACCGCGCGCCACCACGGCCACCTTGTGCTGATGGCAGAGCTGCAGGATCGCCGCCACCTGCGCCTCGTTCTCCGGCAGCGCCACCACGTCGGGCGTGTTGCGGTACGCCGCCAGTCCGTCGGACTCGAAGGGCAGCAGGTCCTCGCGCTCGTTGAGCACGCAGTGCGGCGGCAACAGGCGGCGCAGCTTTGAGAGGAAGGCGGGACTGAGCATGAAGGCGTTGAGGCGTCGGATCAGGCTGCGAGTGTAGCCGGGCTCGCCTGCGCGTGCGAGGGCGCGAGCCGCCGGTAGGCTTCCGCCAGCGCGCCTTCGCCGCCGACGTTGCCGGGGAAGATCACCACCGGCAGTTGCGGCAGTCGGTGATCGGGCGGCGTCTGCACCACGGTGACGCCGGGCAGGATCTGCCCCAGCACGCGCGACGCGGCCAGCGCGAGGCCGGTCGACAGCACGTCGTTGGACGTGATGCCGCCCTTGCTGATCAGGAAGCCCAGCGTCGTCGGCAGCCTTTTCACCACATCCATCAGCGTGCCCGACACGGCTTCGCCGAAGGCCAGCCGTTCCGCCACGCTGGCGAACGTACGCTCCGCGCGGCTGGTGAACACCACCGGGGTGAGGCCGCGCGCATGGGCGTGGGCGATGCTCGCTGTCAGTTCTTCAACGATTGCTGCGCGCGCGGCCGGCAGGCGGGCGACGTCGAGCGGCAGGCCGATCATGCCGCGTTGCTTCAACAGCGCAGTCAGCTGCGCGGTGGTCCTGGCCACGTGCGAGCCGACGACGATCGCGCCGGGCTGGCGGTCGCGCACCAGGGTGGCAAAAGATTCAGCAGCGACTGGCTGCGGCGGCAGCTTCGCCAGCGCCGTGAGCAGCGAGGCCGCGCTGCGGAACAGGAACCGCTTGCCGGAAGCGGCTGCGGCCAGCACGGCATTGGCGAACAAGCGGTAGTCGTTCGCCGATTCGCCGTCGACCACGCCCACCGTGTTGTCGTGCAGCGCGGCGAGCCATTCGCCTGTTCCGCCGGCGCGCAGGTCGGCCAGCGTCAGACGCGCCACATTTTCAGCAGCGACACGGCCGCCGGTTTTCTCCGCGACGTAGCCGGGCAGATACGCCGTCGTGTAGCCGAACACCGAGTCGCGCGCGAATTCGGTTTCATGCGTCGGCACCGGCTTGCCGTCGACCATCAGGTAGTGCGTGCTGTCGCGCGTGATGCGTTCGCCCTCGAAAAAGGCCGGGGTCAGCAGCGTCGCGTCGAAGGGTCCGAGCACGGCGTTCATCACGTCGGTTTCCACCGGGTAGTGGCCGCGCAGGGTCGAGTCCGAGCGCGACACGAACAGCACCGGGCCGTCGTAGTCGGCCAGCGCAGCCTTGAGGTGGACGCATACCTCGCGGGTGACGGCGGCGGCGCGTTCCGCGTCCATCCCGCGTGTATTGGTCAGGATGAAGAACAGCGGCGCGGCGTCCGCCAGCGCGGTTTTCAGCGTGGCGACATCCCAGCGCGTGAGCAGCAGGCAGGAATGCACCGTTTGCGAGCCGGTGGGGTCGTCGTCGAGAACGATGATTTTCGGGTTCATGGTCTACACCTTTGTTTGTCCACTAACGACAAGTCCGTCATTGCGAGGAGCAAAGCGACGCGGCAATCCACAAGGCCTCGCCGACGCCGGCAGCTGGATTGCTTCGCTACGCTCGCAATGACGGATTTCGGGCTTTTCCAGCTACCCTGGATTTTCCCTTCGCGGATGCATTTTTAAGCCGCAGCCTGTTCCAGCATTGTCAGCGCACGCTCGTGCATCGCCTGCGCGTTCATGCCGTTGAAGTCGAACAGCTGTTGCGCGCTGGCGGTGGTTTCGCCGCGCTTCCAGCAGAAGACGTCGCGTTGCGCGGCCTGGCTGCGCAGCAGCACCGGTTCCAGCGGCCCCGACGGGCCGCCGCTGACGGCGACCAGCACGTCGCCATGGAACATCGCGTGGAAGGCGGCGTCGTCCATGAAGCGGCCGTCGGGTTCCGACACGCTGTTCCACAGCACATCGCTGGGGCGATACAGCCGGCGCGGGTTGACCACGGCGACGATGCGCGAACCGATGCCGGCTTCGGCCAGCTTCTCGGCGGCGGCGAACACCGGCTGCAGCACCATGTCGCCGGTCACCGCGAACACCACGGTGCGGGAGCCCGCCGCTTTGTTTGAAGGCAGCTCCTGCAGCACCATCGCGCCGTCTTCGATCGCCTGGCAGCTCTGCGCCATCGTCGCATGGATCGGCAGCGGCGACTTCGAGGCGGTGATGACGACGCCTTTGTTGTGCTGGCGCAAGGCCCAGTCGTAGCTCGCCTGGATCATGTTGGCGTCGACCGGGAACAGCGGGTAGACGTTGCCGTTGCGCATCATCGCGGCGAAGTAGCTCTCGATCTCGGGGCGCTGGTGGGTCCAGCCGTTGCGGCCCTGCTCCAGCGCGCCGGCGGTGAACAGGCACACCGTGGCGGGCGTGGGGCGGCGCAGCTCGGCCATCGCCTGCGTCACCGTCTGCCAGATCGGCAGGCCGTTGATGGCGAAGGATTCGTAACTGCACCACAGGCTGCGGCCGCCGAACAGCGCCACGCCCACCGCGAGGCCGGCGCAGGCGTCCTCGTTGAGCGGCTCGTAGACCTGATAAACATCTAGCCCGTGGCCGGCCTCCCGAAGATGACGTAACGTCA
Organism: Thiobacillus sp.; assembly: GCA_021166845.1. Classification (GTDB taxonomy): domain Bacteria; phylum Pseudomonadota; class Gammaproteobacteria; order Burkholderiales; family Thiobacillaceae; genus Thiobacillus. Next base: position 86 of record JAJPEP010000044.1, on the reverse strand, counting down.
GGGTGCGAACCTTTGACAAGACGTCATCAACCAGGAGACCGAAATGGAACTGTACGCGGGGATAGACTTGCACTCAAACAACAGCG
>JAJPEP010000015.1 GCA_021166845.1 Thiobacillus sp. | reverse complement strand
TTCCCATCCCGAACAGGACGGTGAAACGCTCCCGCGCCAATGATAGTAGGCATCTCGCCTGTGAAAGTAGGTCATCGTCAGACTCCTTATCCGTGCCTCGCAGCACACTAAAACCCCCTCCCAAAAAGAGGGGGTTTTTTTGTTTCACTTTATTTCACTTTATTAAATCGGGAAACCTTGCGGCAGCACTGGTTGGCGCTTGGGGCACAGCAAGATTTTTAAATTATTTTTTCAAATAAATCAATGCGATACATTGTCTCTACAACTAAAGTTGTATAGATCGTTTCTCTGGCCGAAGGTAATTTGCTGCGTGGGCATTTGCCCACAACCGATGATCTTCATAAGGAGGCAATATGAATAAACTGTACAAGGGATTGCTGGTGTTGGCAGGGCTGGTCGCGTTTCCGGTTTTTGCGGCGGTGGATATCAATACGGCCACGCAATCCGAGCTTGAGGTGGTCAAGGGCCTGGGGCCGGCAAAAGCAAAGGCCATCATCACGTACCGGGAAAGCAATGGCAATTTCAAGCACCTGGATGAATTGGACAATGTGAAAGGCTTTGGCAAGGCCAGCGTCGAAAAACTGAAAGCGGAATTATCGGTTGTTCCGGAGCAAGCAAAAAAATAGTTTCTCCTGGAAATTGACTTCTGACGTATCCCGCGGCTGCGAAAGCTGCTGCGGGATGCAAAGCATGCCGGCCTCACGCGTCAACCTGATCGAATAGAACTTGCCGATGTCCCGGGATTGATTGCTGCATTCGGACAAGCCGGCATCGGACGGGATGCCCGGCCCCCGGTATAATGCCCCCCTTTCCTGGCTGTCCCCGGTCTCCCATGTCTACCCTTGCCATCATTTTGATCGCAACTGCAGCGGGCAGCTTGCTGAGCTTGTTGCTGGCTGCGGTCGTGGCCTTGTCTGCGCGTCCCAGCTGGGTGCCTGTGCTGGTGAGCTACGCCATCGGCGCGCTGCTTGGCGCATCGTTGCTGGAAGTGTTGCCGGAAGCGATCAAAATGGGCGGCGATGTCGACACGGTCGCCATGGCGTTGCTGGGCGGCATCTTGCTGTTCTTCCTGCTGGAAAAGCTGGTGTTGTGGCGACACTGCCACGACGAGATTTGCGAAGCGCATAGCAGTCATGATCACGGCCATGACCATGGACGTTCCGGACTGATGATCACGGTGGGCGACACGTTCCATAATTTTGTCGACGGCATCATCATCGCTGGCGCCTTTCTGGTGGACTTCCGCTTGGGAGTGGTGACTGCACTGGCGATCATCGCGCACGAAATCCCGCAGGAGATCGGCGATTTTCTGATCTTGCTGCATTCGGGCTATAGCCGAACCCAAGCCTTGCTGCTTAATTTGCTGACCGGGGTGGCGACGATGGTCGGAGCGCTGCTGGGGTATTACGCGCTGTCGATGCTGGAAGGCTGGACCCCGGCGCTGCTGGGGCTGGCAGCGGCGAGCATGTTGTACGTGGCTTTGTCGGACTTGATCCCGGGGCTGCACAAACGTGCGGAAATCACTTCTACGCTGCAGCAGCTAGCGCTGATCGGACTGGGGGTCGGCAGCGTCGCGCTGGCCGGTTATGTCATCGGCCACGGCCATTGAGCGCCGCCGCCGCTGCGGACCATCGGCCACGTAGACGAACAGCGCCAGCGGCAACACGCCGAGAAGGATCAGGATGGCCAGTGCCTTGCCGATGCTGCTGGCGGTGATCGCCATCATCAGAATCACATAGGCCCAGCCGATCGCTACGATATACATCTCAAGCTCCATCAGGATTGAACGTCATGGTAACCAAAGCAAAGCCCGCCCGCACGCCGACCGTCGGATTCGTCTCGCTCGGATGCCCGAAGGCGACGGTTGATTCCGAGCGCATCCTGACCCAGCTGCGCGCCGAAGGCTACGGCATTGTGGGCAGCTACGACGATGCCGATGTGGTGGTGGTCAACACCTGTGGTTTTATCGACGCTGCGGTGCAGGAATCGCTTGAAGCGATCGGCGAGGCGCTGGCGGAAAACGGCAAGGTGATCGTGACCGGATGTCTCGGCGTCAAGGCCGACGTGATCCGCGAGGCGCATCCCAAGGTGCTGGCGGTCTCAGGGCCGCACGCGCTGGACGAGGTGATGCTGGCGGTGCACGCGGCGCTGCCCAAGCCGCACGATCCATTCGAAGACCTGATTCCGCCGGGCGGCGTCAAGCTCACCCCGCGTCATTGCGCTTACCTGAAGATTTCCGAGGGCTGCAATCATCGCTGCACCTTCTGCATCATCCCGTCGATGCGCGGCGATCTGGTGAGCCGCCCGATCGGCGAGGTGATGCGCGAGGCGGAGGCGCTGGTCGGCGCAGGCGTGCAGGAGTTGCTGGTGGTGTCGCAGGATACCAGCGCCTACGGGGTGGACGTGAAGTACCGTCCCGGCTTCTGGAACGGCCGTCCGCTGAAAACCCGCATGACCGAACTGGCCGGCGCGCTGGGGAGCCTGGGGGCCTGGGTGCGGCTGCATTACGTGTATCCGTATCCCAGCGTAGATGATGTGATCCCGCTGATGGCCGACGGCATCATCCTGCCCTACCTCGACATTCCGTTCCAGCATGCCAGCCCGCGTATTCTCAAGTTGATGAAGCGTCCCGGCGCGGTCGAGAAGACGCTGGATCGCATCCAGTCCTGGCGTGCCGCGGTACCCGATCTCACGCTGCGCTCGACCTTCATCGTCGGCTTTCCCGGCGAGACGGATGCCGAGTTCGAGGAATTGCTGGCCTTTCTGAAGGACGCGCAGCTCGATCGTGTCGGCTGCTTCAAGTATTCGCCGGTCGAAGGCGCGGCGGCCAACGAATTGCCGGATGCCGTGCCGGAAGAGCTGAAGGAAGAACGCCTGGAGCGGTTCATGGAAGTGCAGGCAGAAATCTCGGCAGCCCGGCTTGACGCCAAGATCGGTCGCGAAATCGAGGTGATCGTCGACGAAGAGGACGAGGTCGGCACGCTGGCGCGCAGCCATGCCGATGCGCCGGAAATCGATGGCGTGGTCTATCTCGAAGGCGTGTTCGATCTGCAGCCGGGAACGCGTCTCAAGGTGCGCGTCGAGGAAGCCGACGAACACGACTTGTGGGCAACGCCTGTCTGAGCCGGTGTCGCGGACAGGTTCAGGACAGCATCGAGATCAGGTTGCGCGGGCGTCGCCAGACCTTCCAGGCATCGCGCCGGTGCAGATGCAAGACCTTGCCGCCGACCGGATCCAGCAGCCGCAGGCCTCGCGGACCGATTTTGCGCAGCGTGCCCAGCAGTGGCACGAACCAGTTCTGTTCCAGTTCCCGCAGCGCTTCGCGCCAGCCGTAGGCGTCGCTCATCTGCCCGGCAAGTGTCAGCGCATCCAGCAGGATGATTCCTTCCGATTCAAGCAGTCGCGCGTCCAGATGCGCGGGCGGCGCCTGCACGCGCGCGTTGCAGAAGGCGCCCACTGCCTGCGCCTCGGCATCCTTCGCATACAGCGGAACAGGCGTGGCGCAGGCGGCCGGCAGGCGGCCGCCGCCCCATAGCCACAGCGAATTCACCGGCAGCTCGCCGCGCGTTTCGCGCGCCAGGTTCACCGGATGCTCGTGCAGCAGCATTTGCAGCTCATTCAATTCGGCGCGAAACCGCAGGGCGTCGTCGCCCTGCGGCAGCAGCGGATCGATATCGCGTCCCGCCGCGACCGACAGCGGCGTGGTGGCGAGGTGCGGCGCATGGGGAAATCGCAGGTACCAGCGCTGAGGATGGCGCGGCAGCGGGCTCAGGTCGGCGCCGAAATGCTGGCCGATGGCCGCGGCAAGGGCATCGGCTTCCTGGCGCGACAGTGAAACGGCGGCGGCGTCCGCCAGCACGATGCGATCGCGCATCACCCGCAAATGCACCGGGTCGGCGCGCAGCCAGTAGGCATCCCCGGCCGTCCCGCCATCCGCCGCCAGGGTGATCGGCGCGAGCGGCCAGTCCTGCTGGCGGGAGATGCCCAGCGCTTCGCACAGCGCGGCCTCCGCGCCTCCGGCCGGGCAGGACCGAGAGGTGCCGCGCGCCAGCAAGGCTTGCAGCGCGGGCAGGTGCAGGTCCTGCGCCGCCGTTTCCAGCAGGCGCGCGGACGGGAACAGATAGGGGATGATGAACAGCATGTATCGAGTGTAACAAGCAGGTTCGCTAGAATGTCGGCCATGCGACAGGCTCTCCACGAAATCGGCATCCCCACTCATGGCAAGGGGCTGTATGCGTTCACGCCGCAGGTGCGCGACTGGGTGGCGGGCAGCGGCATTCGGCAGGGGCTGCTCACCCTGTTTATCCGCCACACCTCCGCGAGTCTGCTGATCCAGGAAAATTACGATCCGACGGTGCAGACCGATCTGGAGCGCTTCCTGTCGCGGCTGGTGCCGGAAGGCGACCCGATATACGAGCACACCCTGGAAGGCGCGGACGACATGCCGGCGCATGTGCGCGCCGCGCTGACGCAAACCCATCTGGCGATCCCGGTTGCCGACGGCGGGCCGCTGCTCGGCGCCTGGCAGGGGATTTACGTCTTCGAGCACCGGCGTGCGGCGCAGACGCGCAGGGTGGCGCTGCACCTGCTGGGTGAATAGGGAGCTGTGGCATACTCCGGGCATTCCCTACGCGAGTCCTGCTTTGCTTCCCTTCGAGCTTCTGATCGGCCTGCGTTACACCCACGCCAAGCGCCGCAATCATTTCATCTCCTTCATTTCCATCGTCTCCATGGCGGGAATTGCGCTCGGGGTGATGGCGCTCATCGTGGTGCTCTCGGTGATGAACGGCTTCCAGGAAGAGCTGCGCACGCGCATTCTCGGCGTGGCGGCGCACCTGGAAATCAGCGGCCCGGCGGATCGCCTGGCCGACTGGCCCGGCGTGCTGGCGCAGGCGAAGCAGAACAAGGAAGTGCTGTCCGGCGCGCCTTTCGTGAACGCGCAGGGCATGCTGGCCAACGGCGACCTGGTGCGCGGGGCGGTCATTCGCGGTGTGCTGCCGGAACTGGAAACCCGGGTCGCGGACTTCTCCCGCTTCATGAAGGCCGGCAAGCTGACCGACCTGCAGGCGGGCGAATTCGGCGTTATTCTTGGCGGCGAACTCGCCCGCGTGCTCAATGTGTATCCCGGCGACAAGCTGGTGCTGCTCACGCCGCAGGGCAACATCACACCGGCCGGGGTGATGCCGCGCGTCAAGCAGTTCACCGTTACCGGCATCTTCGAGGCCGGCATGTTCGAATACGATTCCGGCCTTGCGCTGATCCATCTGCAGGACGCGCAGAAACTGCTGCGGCTGGGCGAGGATGTATCCGGCGTGCGGCTTAAGCTGAATGAGCTGTTTCGTGCGCCCTTCGTCACGCAGGAGCTGTCGCAAAGCCTTGCCGGCCACTATTACCTGACCGACTGGACCAAAAGCCACGCCAACTTCTTCCGCGCCGTGGCGATCGAAAAACGCATGATGTTCCTGATCCTGTTGCTGATCGTCGCCGTCGCCGCGTTCAACATCGTCTCTACCCTGGTGATGGCGGTGACCGACAAGCAGTCCGACATCGCCATCCTGCGCACGCTGGGCGCCCGGCCCGGTTCGATCATGAAAATATTCATCGTCCAGGGGGCGTTCATCGGCGTGTTCGGCACGCTGCTGGGGCTGGCGAGCGGGGTGCTGGTCGCGCTCAACCTCGAAACCGTCGTGCCCGTCATCGAACGCATGGCCGGCATGGACCTGTTCCCGGCGGACGTCTACTACATCAACGAACTGCCCTCCAAACTGGTGTGGAGTGACGTCGCCATCATCGCCGGGATTTCCCTGCTCATCAGCCTGGTCGCGACGCTGTATCCGAGCTGGCGCGCGTCGCGCATCAATCCGGCGGAGGCGCTGCGCTATGAGTGAGCAGGGGGCGGGATTCGGGGGCCAGGATTCAGGGCAAGGCGATGGCGCAGTGCTGGCTTGCGTGGGGCTTTGCAAGACTTTTCGCCAGGGCCGGATCGACGTGCCGGTGCTGCATAAGGTCGGCCTGGACGTTCGCGCCGGCGAGTCGCTTGCCATCGTCGGCGCCTCGGGCTCGGGCAAAAGCACGCTGCTGCATCTGCTGGGCGGACTCGATACGCCGACTTCCGGAAAAATCACGCTGATGGGGCGCGACCCCTTCGCGATTTCCGAGGCCGAGCGCAGCGATTTGCGCAACCGTGCGCTCGGTTTCGTCTACCAGTTCCACCATCTGCTGCCCGAGTTCACCGCGCAGGAAAATACGGCCATGCCGTTTCTCATCCGCCGCATGGACCGGGTCGAGGCGCTGGCGCGCGCCGCCGTCATCCTCGAAGAAGTCGGCCTTGGCCATCGCCTCGCGCATCGGCCCGGCGAACTCTCCGGCGGCGAGCGCCAGCGCGTCGCCATCGCCCGCGCGCTGGTCACGCAACCCGCGTGCATCCTCGCCGACGAGCCCACCGGCAATCTCGACCGCCACACCGCCGACGCGGTGTTCGACCTGATGCGCGAGCTCAACCGCAAGCACGCGACGAGCCTGGTCGTCGTCACCCACGACGCCGAGCTGGCAGCGCGCATGGACCGGCGCATGCGCCTGGTCGACGGAAGCCTGCAGCCGGCCTGATCCACGCTCGCGATGCGGCTAACCCTCATCGCGTTCTGTCTCGGCGTGTGGTGGTTGCAACAGCAGGCCATGTTGCCGTCCGCCCGCTGGCTGTGGCTGCTGCCGCTGCTGCTCTCGACGCTGTGGTTGCCGGTTTTCTCCCGCTCCGTTTTCGAATTTTTTCGCCGTCTGGCCGTTCTGTCGCTGTGCGTGGCGCTCGGCTTTGCCTGGGCCGCCTGGCGGGCGGATGCGCGGCTGGCCGAACGCCTGCCCGCGCACTGGCAGGGGGTGGATATCGCGCTTGTCGGCGTGGTCGCCGACCTGCCGCACGCCAATGCGCGCGGCGAGCGCTTCGTGTTCGACGTCGAGCAGGTCGTCACCCCGAATGCCCCGCTTCTGCAGCGAGTCCAGCTGACCCGCTACTGGCCGCGCGACGCCGTAAATTTCGAAACGCGAATGCGGGCAGGGGAACGCTGGCAGCTGACCGTGCGGATGAAAATGCCCTATGGAACCAGCAATCCGCACGGCTTCGACCTCGAAGCCTGGATGCTGGAGCGCGGCATCAATGCCAGCGGCTATGTGCGCGAAACGCCCGCGCCGCAACGCCTCGCGGCGCATGCCGCCACGCCCGCCGCCTGGATCGCCGCGACCCGCGCATCGGTGCGCCAACGCATTTTCGCAAAGCTCGGCGACGCGCCTTATGCGGGCGTCATCGCCGCGCTGGTGGTGGGCGACCAGCGCAGCATTCCGCATGGCCAATGGCGCGCCTTCACACGCACTGGCGTCAATCATCTTCTCTCCATTTCCGGACTTCATGTCACCATGATCGCCGCCCTTGCCGGCTGGCTGGTGGCGAGCGTGTGGCGGCGTCTGCCGCGCCATGCGGAACGGCTGCCCGCGCGCCAGGCCGGGCTGGTCGCGGCGGTGCTGGCGGCGCTCGCCTACGCACTGCTGGCCGGGTTCCAGGTGCCGGCGCAGCGCACCCTGTTCATGCTGATCGTGCTGGCGCTGGCCTTCTGGGGACGGCGCGAGCCGCGCCCCTTCAGCGCGCTGATCGTGGCGCTCTTCGTCGTGCTGCTGGTCGATCCGTGGGCGGTGCTGTCGGCCGGTTTTTGGCTGTCGTTCGGCGCCATGGCCGCGATCCTGTGGGTGAGCTTCGGCCACGTCGCGCTGCCCGACAAGCTGCGCGGCTGGGTCACGGTGCAATGGGCGGTCACGCTGGCGCTGGCGCCGGTATTGTTTCTGCTGTTCCAGCAGGTCTCGCTGATTTCGCCGCTGGCCAATGCGGTGGCGATTCCGCTGGTGAGCTGGCTGGTCACGCCGCTGGCGCTGCTGGGGGTGCTGATCCCGCCCTTGTGGCAGGTGGCGGCGTGGCTGATGGCCTGGCTGGGCGCGGGGCTGGCCTGGGCGAGCAGCCTGCCGCTGGCGGTGGCGACGCTGCCAGCGCCGGGCGGGTGGGCGCTGGCGCTGGCGCTGGCGGGCACGGCGTGGATGCTGCTGCCGCGCGGGTTTCCGCTGCGTATGCTGGGCCTGCTGCTGTGGCTGCCGCTGCTGTTTCCGCTGCGCGATGCCATTGCGCCCGACCACTTTCGCGCCGAGGCGATCGATGTCGGGCAGGGCACCGCCGTGCTGATCCGCACCGCGAACCACACCCTGCTGTACGACACCGGTGCGTCATTCGCCGACAGCGATTCGGGCGAGCGCATCATCGTCCCCTACCTGCGCGCATCGGGAATCGGACGGCTGTCCGGGCTGGTCATCTCGCATGACGACAACGACCACAGCGGCGGCATGCGCTCGGTGCTACGCGACATTTCGACCGGCTGGCTGCTGCACGGGCTGCCCGCGGACAGTCCCCTGCTCGATGGCGCACCACCCGCGCGCCAGTGCGCGCGCGGCCAGCGCTGGAACTGGGACGGCGTGCAGTTCGAGATCCTCAACCCGTTGCCCCCGGCCTACGCGGAATCCCGCCGCCGCGACAACGACTACAGCTGCGTGCTGCGGGTCAGCAACGCGCGCCACAGCATGTTGCTGACAGGGGATGGCGAAAGGCGGACGGAACTCGAATTGCTCGAATCCGGTCAACTGACGCAGGTGAGCGTACTGTTCGCCGGACATCACGGCAGCCGCACCTCGTCCATTCCGGAATTCGTCGCGACGACCCGGCCTGGACTCGTCGTGTTCACCTTGGGACACCGCAACCGCTACGGACATCCGCATCCCCTGGTGGTGACGCGCTTTCGCGATATCGAAGCGCGCATGCTGCGCAGCGATTCCGGCGGGATGATCCGCCTCGATTTTGGCGAAGCCGGGGTCGAGGCCTCACAATATCGGCCCACGCATCGCCGCTACTGGCAGGCTCAATTCTCGCAACCATGACCGAACCCTCGAAGCCCCGCTGCTTTGAAGCCACCGACCTCGAATCCGCCAGACAGGCGCTGGCGCGCGTGTTGCCGGTGGCGGAAAACGATCTGCCCTGGCGCGCGCTGGAACATGCGCACCGACAGCTTGGGCCAAGCCAGACTTTCGCGCACAGCGTCGGCGCTGCGCTGATCATGGCCGAGCTGCGGGTGGGGGCGGATGCGGTGGCCGCGGCGCTGCTGCATGGCTGCTTCGACGACAGCCCGGAATTCGAATCCACGTTCGGCATCGCCGCCCGGCTTGCCCGCGGCGTCGCCGCGATGGCGCGCATCGAGACGCTGGCCGCCAGCGCCACCGACAAGCGTATCGATCCGCACGCCCAACTGGAGGCGCTGCGGCAGATGGTGCTGGCGATGGTGGAGGACATCCGCGTGGTGCTGGTGAAGCTGGCCGAACGCACCCATGCCCTGCGTTGCGCTGCCAGCCAGGATGTTGCCACCCGCGCGGCGCTCGGCCAGCAGGCGCGCGAGCTGTTCGCGCCGCTGGCGAACCGGCTCGGCGTGTGGCAGATCAAGTGGGAAATGGAGGACTGGGCGTTCCGCTATCTGGAACCCGACACCTACAAGGCCATCGCCGCGCAACTCGACGAAAAGCGCGCCGACCGCGAGGCTTACATCAATGGCATCATCGAGCGCCTGCAAGCGGAAATCGCGCTGCATGGCATCGAGGCCGAAGTCAGCGGCCGTCCCAAGCACATCGCCAGCATCGTCAACAAGATGCGGAGGAAGCGTCTGAGTTTCGAGCAGCTGTACGATATCCGCGCGGTGCGCGTGCTGGTCAAGCACGAGATCGACTGCTACACCGTGCTGGGGCTGGTGCACAACCTGTGGCAGCCGATCCCGGGCGAGTTCGACGACTACATCTCGCAGCCAAAGAGCAACGACTACCGTTCGCTGCATACCGCCGTCATTGGCCCCGAAGACCGCGCGCTCGAAGTGCAGATCCGTACCTTCGACATGCACCATCACGCCGAGCTCGGCGTCGCCGCGCACTGGCGCTACAAGGAAGGCGGGCGCCAGGACGCGCAGTACGAGGAGAAGATCGCCTGGCTGCGGCACATTTTGGAATGGAAGGACGACGTCGCCGACAGCAGCGAATTCACCGAACAGTTCAAGACCGAACTGTTTCACGACCAGGTCTACGTACTGACGCCGCAGGGGCGGGTGGTTGCGCTCGACCGCGGCGCCACGCCGGTGGATTTTGCCTACGCGCTGCACACGGATCTGGGACACCGCTGCCGCGGCGCCAAGGTCAACGGCGCGATGGCGCCGCTCAACACCGTGCTCGACAACGGCCAGCGCGTCGAGATCGTCGCCGCCAAGGAAGGCGCGCCCAGCCGCGACTGGCTCAATCCCGCGCTCGGCTATCTGGCCACCCATCGCGCACGCTCGAAGGTGCGCGCGTGGTTCCGCCAGCGCGACGTCGGCGAGCAGGTCGGCCTCGGCCGCAGCCTGCTGGAAAAGGAACTCAAGCGCCTCGGCGTGGTGGACGCGAGCCAGGAAAAACTCGCGCAGCAGCTCAAGTTCGGCAAGGTCGACGAGTTCCTCGCCGCGCTCGGCCGTGGCGACGTCGGCCAGCGCGACCTGATCAATGCCCTGCAGGAATCCGGCAAGGCCATCCCCGCGCTGGCGCCCGCCGGAAAACCGCGGGTGCGCGCCAAGACCGGAAACCCGGTCACCATCCCGGGGCTGGGCGACGTGCCGCTTCAGCTTGCGCGCTGCTGCAAGCCGCAGCCGCCCGAAGCCATCGTCGCCTACACCACGGTGGGGCGTGGCGTCACCGTGCACCGCGCCGACTGCGCCGCGCTCAAGCGCGCCAACCCCGCGCGCAGGATGCCGGCCGAATGGGTGGCCGACGCCGGTGCGGCATTCGAGGTGGATATCCTGTTGAAAGCGTTTGACCGTCAAGGCCTGCTGCGCGACATTTCCGATGTCATCGCCAAGGACAAGCTCGATGTGCTGCGCGTCAACACCGAGAGCCGCGGCGAATATGCCAACATGCGTCTCACCGTGCGGGTCAAGGAACTGCAGCAGCTGTCGCGCCTGCTGGCGCGCCTGCAGCATGTGCCGAACGTGATCGAAGTGGTGCGCAGTTGAGTTTTCGCGTGAGACATGGCTGAACGGGAAGACATGACTGAACTGGACGACTTCAAGGCTGATTTTTCGCCACGGGCGCGTTGGTGGCGCAACTGGAAAATCATGCTGCCGTTGTGGCTGGCGATTGCCGCGCTGGTGGGCTTGGGATTGCATTTCAACGTCGACCGCAGCGTGATCGCCGGAACCGTGGTGGTGCTGGGGCTGATCACCAATGCCTTTGCCTGGCTGTTGGGCATCATCGCGCTGGTGCCGGTCATCGGACCGATCATCGTCAAGGTGCTGTCGATCGGATTCATCTGGCTGCTCAACGCCGTCGGCTATCTGGTAGCTTACGTCGCCATCCGGCGCGGCTACTCGAAGGACGTTCTGACCTACCGTGGTGTCACGATCGCGCTCATCATCGGCATTGTGATCGGCTTCGTGCTGGGCAAGCTGATCTAGGGAGACGCCGATAAATTCGGTATGGTCATTCGCCTGCCCGATCGGGTTTTGCTGACGCTCCGGTTATATTCGGATACAAGCCGTTACATTTCTGCGGGTACTTGACATCCCGGGGATACATCTCTTCTTCAGAATACGTTCCATGCCTTGCCTGTACCGGGCCGGCAGTTTTTTCAATTTTCTGAAGGAGATTCGCAATGAAATCGATTCAAGGTTCTTTTGCCAAACGCGCCCTGATGGTGGGCTTGATCGCTGGCAGCGGCATTCTGGCGGCCTCGTCTTTCGCGATGCCGGCCGGCGGGGCGGAAGGCAAGACGGGATGCGAAGCCAGGCAGGGGAAAAAGGTTGACGGCAAATGGCAAGAACAGCGTGCCGAGCGCCTGTCCGGGCTGAAGGAAAAGCTCAATCTCACGCCTGCGCAAGAGGCTGCATGGGATGCCTTTGCCGGCGCCGTTCAACCCGGAATGCGCCAGGGTGTGGACAGACAGGCCATGCAGGCCGAGTCAGCAAAGCTGAACACGCCGCAGCGCCTGGACAAGATGCTGGCCATGTCGGAGCAGCGTCGCGCCAGGATGATTGAGCGCAGCCAGGCGACCAAGGCTTTCTATGCCCAGTTGACCCCCGCGCAGCAAGGCGTGTTCGATGCCGAGGCGATGCCTGGCCGTCATCGGGGCCACGGCCACCATCGCCATCAGTCCTGAGTGATCAGGCGGTAGTCTGGAATTTGTGGGCGGGCAACCGCCCATTTTTTTGGTCCGCCGAAAAATGATTTTCAGGCCGCCGGCCATTACGCCTTATTCGGATTCCGGCTGGCTGCAGGCCGGCAACACTGCCGACCATTGTCCGCTTGTTGTTGCAGGGGACCCGTCCCGGCCGAAGCCATGACGTTGCAGCGGCGCGAAACTCGCGTGTGAGTACGTCCCCCGAAAATCCATTGAAATACGTCACGGCCTCTGGAGCGCACGCGGGCAGCCCGTTGATGGCACAATTCATCGAATACCATCCAGGCAACCCAGGAAACCCCATGAAAAAATCCGATCTCGACAAAAACGAAGGCCTGAAAATAACCGGCCAGATGAAACAAGCCGGCACGCCGGATCGCTTTGGCAGTGCGGCCGGCGCGGTCGTGTCCCGGCGCGAGCAGCGCAAGCGCGAGCAGGCGCAGGGCCTGCTCGCGTTTGCCGTCAAGCTTGATGGCGAATTGGTCAAGAAAATTCACGCCCTCGCAGAGGCCCGCCAGACGGGCATCAATGAAACCGTCGCCGACTTGCTGGCCAAAGGTTTGGCCGACAAGAGCTGACAATCGACCATTCATACCGATCAACACCCAGGGGAATAATGATGGCCACACCAGATACGCACAACTTTGCCGTTTTTTGCGATTTTGAGAACGTGGCCATCGGCCTGAAAGAAGGCAACTATCCCGATTTCAAGATTCGCCCCATTCTTGAGCGTCTGCTGCTCAAGGGCAGTATTGTGGTGAAGAAGGCGTATTGCGACTGGGACCGCTACAAGGAATACAAGCGGGACATGCACGAGGCGGCGTTCGAGCTGATCGAGATCCCGCATGTGCGGCAGTCGGGCAAGAACTCGGCGGACATCCGCATGGTGGTGGATGCGCTCGACCTCTGCTACACCAAGACGCATATCGATGCCTTCGTCATCATCAGCGGAGATTCGGACTTTTCGCCGCTGATCTCCAAGCTCAAGGAAAACGGCAAGAGCGTGATCGGAATCGGCGTGCGCGGCTCGGCGTCGTCGCTGCTGATCGCCAACTGCGACGAGTTCATTTTTTATGAAGACCTGGTGCAGGCCAAAGCGCCGAAATCCCCCGCCAGAAAAGTGGCCGCGCCTGCCCCGCCGGTGAAGGAAATCGCCGCGGGTGCGGTCAAGGCGGCGAGCCCGACCCGGCGGCGAACCCGCCCGGTGATGGAAAAAGCAGCAGACGGCAAGAGCCGGGTTGCGGAAAAGGCTGGGCCGAGCGCCGAGGACAAGAAGAACCAGGCGATTGAAATCGTGGTGAGCACGCTGGAGCAGTTGATGGCGGAGCGCGGCGGCGAAGGCGCCATTTCGGCGTCGCTGATCAAGAGCACCATCAAGCGGGTCCACCCGGGCTTCAGCGAGTCGGAATACGGCTACAGCGCGTTCGGCAAGATCCTCGACGATGCGCACAAAAAAGGCGTGCTGGCGGTGGAAAGGAAAGAGGGCGGCGCAGTCGTTGTCAGCCTGCCCCCTTCCAGGGGCTGAAGCGGATCACGGACACATAAGAGTTTTCACCCTTCTCCGCGGGCCCTGCCAAGGGGGCAGCGTGAACTGCCCCCTTCCCATTGCGAGGGGCTCAGGCCGCCCTGGCTACGGGCATTTTCTTCATCAGCTTGCGCAACGCGTCGCGCAGTTCAGGCGTGTCTTGCTCGTGATGCACCGACACCGCATGCTGAACGGCAGCTTCCAGAAGCTCGGTTTCACTGTCTGCGGAAATCGTGACCGTGCAATTCATCTCGCTCGGATACTCTCTGCAATCGATATATTTGCGTTCCATTGTGGAAACCTCCTTTCATTTACCCAAATTGAACTTGATCCGATGAACCGGAAATACAGGAGATGTGTGACGCCTTTCCCGGTGGGGCGCGCGGCTCCTGGCCTCGCGTGTATCCCTGACGTGCCCGGCCGATCCGCATCCCGGCCACCGTTTTCGCCGCTAGTGAATTTCCAGTTTCTTGGCCATGCTGGACGCCTTCTTGGGAAGCGTCAGGTGCAACAGGCCGTCGGCATAGCTGGCATCGGCGTTTTTTTCCTCGATTTCCACCGGCAACTGGATGCTGCGGCTGAGCTTGCCGTAGCACCGTTCGTTGCACCACTCCCGGGCATCGGCGGCCATTTTTTCCTGCTTGGATTCGGCATTGATGGTGACCTGGTTGCCGCTGATGCTGATGTCGATGTCTTCCTTCTTCACGCCAGGAAGTTCCGCCGTCACCATGAAGGCATTATCCATTTCCTGGACCTCCAGCGGGATGGTCGGCTCGGCCGCCAATGGCCGCAACATCGACCGGAAGGTTGACGGCATGAAGTCGCGCATCATGCTTTCGAAGGGGTCCATACGCGTCAAACTGAATGGGTCGAGACGAGCAATATTTGCCATGATGATTTTCTCCTGATGAGGAAACGAACAGAAAAGTAGGCATATGGCCTACAGCAACCAGTATGGTTTGGCGCGCGTGATTTTCAAGGTGGAGTGTGCGGCCCGGGCCATCGGGATTAATGCTTAGTTAGGGTCGTCAGCATCCGCACCCGCCACATACGAATATCCATCCGCTTCCCGGTTCCTATAATTGAAAGCCGAGTTGAATGTGGAGGAATTGGACATGGCCAAGTGGATCTTTGAACCGGGACATTCCGCGGCAGAATTTGTGGTGCGGCACATGATGGTTTCTCACATGCGCGGGCTGTTCAAGAACGTGCATGGCAGCATTGTGTTCGACCTGGATGCGCCAACGGACACCGCCGCTGTCGAGGCCACGATCGATGCGGCGGCGATCTGGACGGGGGACGACGCGCGCGATGCTCACCTGCGTGGCCCTGACTTCCTGGATGCGGAAAACCATCCCGTCATTGCTTTCGTCAGCCGGGAGGTTCAGCGCGTGGGCGAAACCGATTTCAGGGTGTCGGGCGACCTCAGCATCCGCGGCGTGACCCGCCCGGTGGAGCTGAAAGCCCGCTATCTTGGCCGCTGGCAGTGTCCCTACTGGGAGGGCGGCAAAGACCTGGGGCCGGTGAGCCGCATCGGCTTTACCGCAACCGCAACGATCAACCGCCATGACTTCGGGGTGAACTGGAACGCGCCCATGGAAAAGGGCGGGGTGGTCGTGGGGGCGGAGGTTGCGATCACGCTGGATGTGGAGGCGATCCTCGAATCCGACATGAAGCGGGTTGCCGCATCGGCCTGATCCAGATCAAGAATCAAGCGGGCGGGCCCGATGACGCGCGGTCTTGATGATGGGCAAGCCATCGATACCCGGTGTCCACGCCGGCGGACAATGCGCGCGTGCCCGCCGGCATTGCCGTTTCGCACATGAGCGCGCCATCGAATAAACCTCCGCCTCGCGCCACGCCGCCGGCATGGCGAGCCCTGCCGGCGGGCATCTGGGCATTGGGATTCGGCTCGCTGTTCATGGACACGTCCTCGGAGCTGATCCACAGCCTGCTTCCGGTGTTCATGGTCAGCGTCCTGGGGGCATCCATGCTCACGGTCGGCATGATCGAAGGGGTGGCCGAAGCCACCGCCGCAATCATGAAGGTCTTCTCGGGTGTGCTCAGCGATTACCTCGGTCGCCGCAAGTTCCTGATGATTCTCGGCTATTCACTCGCCGCGTTCACCAAGCCGGTTTTCCCTCTGGCCAATTCGGTCGCCTGGGTGTTCGCGGCGCGTTTCATCGACCGCATGGGCAAGGGCATTCGCGGGGCGCCGCGCGACGCGCTGGTGGCCGACATCACGCCGCCGCAGCTGCGCGGCGCAGCCTACGGGCTGCGTCAGGCGCTCGATTCGGCGGGGGCGCTGCTCGGCCCGTTGCTGGCGGTGGTGTTCATGATCGTCTTCGCCAACGACATCCGGGCGGTGATGTGGGTTGCGGTGGTTCCGGCCTTCATCGCGGTGGCCTTGCTGGCAATCTATGTGCGCGAGCCCGAACGGGAAAGCGGCGACCCCGCCGTCCGGGCGCCGCTTGCCCTCGCCGATGCAAAGCGCCTGAAGTCAGGCTACTGGTTCGTGGTACTGCTGGGCGCGGTCTTCACGCTGGCGCGCTTCAGCGACGCTTTTCTGGTGCTGCGCGCGCAGGACGTCGGGCTCGACCTGGGCTACGTCCCGCTGGTGATGATCGTGATGAATGTTGTCTATGCGGGCGCCGCCTATCCGGCGGGCGTCGCCGCCGACCGCATGAGCCAGCGCACTTTGCTGCTCTTCGGGTTGGCGCTGCTGATCGCCGCGGACCTGGTGCTGGCCTTCTCCGCGTCGCCGCGGATGGCCTTTGCCGGCGCCGCGCTATGGGGCCTGCATATGGCCTTCACGCAGGGCCTGCTGTCGAAACTGGTCGCGGACACCGCGCCCGCCGAACTGCGCGGCACGGCCTTCGGAATATTCAATCTGGTCAGCGGCGGCGCGCTGCTGCTGGCGAGCGTGATTGCGGGCGCACTCTGGAGCGCTTACGGCGCATCGGCCACGTTTCTGGCCGGCGCGGCCTTCGCCGCCGTGGCGACCGTCGGCCTGCTCGCCCGCAGGCCGCAAACCGCAACCTGAAACACCGCCCCTTTCCCCGCACTGTGGCATCGTGCTGGGGCCGTTTGTCGGGGCCGTCATCGGCGAGTTCAGCCGCCTGGCTTCGGCGAAGGCGGCGGCCCGGGCGGGTGTGGGGGCAACGCTGGGTCTGCTGTTCGGCGCCTTGCTGAAAATTGCTCTGGCTTGCACCATGGTGGGCGTGTTCGTGCTGGACCGCCTGCTTTGAGGCGGCGATTTGCAATGGCTTCAAGCGTGTCTAAGCTTGTAAATATTGGAAGCCTTGCATCATTAAACGAGAGGGGAATATCCATGGATGCCCATTATTCTGCCGAAGCAGATGTCGCGAAAGAACAGTTGATCAACGATTTCAAGGTGGTGGTCGCCGATGCGGAAGCCCTGCTGAAGGCCACGGCCGGCCAGGGCGGCGAGGCGGTGGCCGCTGCGCGCGCCAAGGCGGAAGCCTCGCTCGCGGCGGCGAAAGCGAAAATGGCCGATGCCCAGGCCGCGCTTTTGGTCAGGACTCGGGCCGCAGCCAGGGCGACGGATGAGTACGTCCACACCCATCCGTGGCAGTCCATGGGCGCCGCCGTCGGTGTCGGCCTCGTGATCGGCCTGTTGATCGGGCGGCGCTAGCCAAACGATGGCCGGGGAGCCCCATGCTGCGGCCGGGGGATTGTTCGAATCCCTGAAAACGCTGTCATCGTGTCTGGTCGGCATTGTCCATACCCGTCTCGATCTTCTGTCCACGGATATTGCGGAAGAGCGTGAGCATCTGGTCCTGCTCCTGGTGATGGCGCTGGTTGCGCTGTTCTGCCTCGGTGTTGGCATCGTGCTGCTGGCAATTCTGATTGCGGTTGCCTTCTGGGATCGCACCGGCTCATGGCGCTGGGCGGGTTGACCGGCGTTTTCCTGGCAGCCGGCGCCGGGGCCATGGCGAACAGATACCGGATGAAGTGGCCGTATCGCAGACGCGCGTCGAGCGCGAAGAAAATCACCGCCAGCGTGTGGCGACCAGCCCGGGGTTCGGGCCACCGCACGCATCGTGGATTCGCGGTTATTTCTTCTTGTCCAGCTTGGTGAACTTCGAGCCTTCCAGGGTGAGGTTGTACATCAGGCCCTTCTGGCCGAAGATGAAGCCGATCACCGGATCCTTGATGTTGGTAGTGTCGACCGCCTTGCCGACGCCGATGTCCACCAGGGCGACCGAGCCATCCACCCCCACTTTCCAGCCTTCGCTTTCGCGGAATTTCTTGAGGGCGGATTCTTCCGTAAAGATCACCACGATGCTCTTGGCCTGCGCGCCCAGTTGGAAGCCAACGGACGCGGCGGCGGTGCTGTAGTAGTCGACGGTTTTCCCGCCCACCCGCAGCGCGCCTTCGCCGTATTCGCCGCCCACGCCGATGCCGGCCTTGTAGACCTTGGGAAATACCAGCACACCTTTTGCGATCCGGAGAAAGGCATCGGCGCCGTCGATTTTCCGGAAGTCGGCCAGGGCCCGGTCGATCTCCCGGTCAATTTCCGCCGCGCTGGCCGCGTGCGACGAAGGCACAACCAGGAACAGGGCGATCAGGGCCGCGAACAGCAGGGCTGGGGTGAAAAGGCGCCGAGTCGAAATAATGTAAGACATGGGTTCTCTCCTTGGATGGAAGCATTGGCCTTCAATATAGTGCAGGCCGATCGGGTTGGCCTCAGCGATATTCCGCTGCGTGGCTATGATGGAGGAACCAGCAAGCATCAGGAGTATGGCCATGGACCACACCGTCACCCTGCTAATGAATCAGTTCGTCACCCACGACGTGAAGCGTTTCATCATCAGCAAGCCGAAGGGGCTTTCCGTCGATCCCGGCCAGGGTGTCGAGTTGGCGATCAAACTGCCCGGCCTGCGCGAACAGGGACGACCCTTCACGCCCACCGGCCTGACTGTCGACCGGGTGCTCGAATTCACCATCAAGGCCTACCCCGCCCACGCCGGCGTGACGCAGGCGCTCCACCAATTGGAGCCGGGCGCCGAGCTGCTGATGTCCGAACCTTTCGGCACCATCCATTACCAGGGGCCCGGTGTCTTCATTGCCGGCGGCGCCGGCATCACGCCATTTCTGGCTATTCTGCGGGAGCTGGCGCACAGGGGAGAACTGGATGGGCAGACGCTGATCTTTTCAAACAAGACCCCGCGTGACGTGATCTGCGAAAAGGAGCTGCGTCACCTGCTGGGCGAGCGCTGCATCCTGACCTGCACCGGCGCCGATGTCCCTGGGTATGCGCACCGGCGGGTCGATCGCGCATTCCTGGAAGAAACGATCGACGACTTCAAGCAGCGATTTTACGTCTGCGGCCCGCCCCCCTTCATGGATGCGGTCAACGGCGCGTTGACGGATCTGGGCGCCAGTGCTGAAAACGTGGTATTTGAGCGGTGAGTGCCTGCCCGTCCCATTAGCCGGCGCGGGCTCAAGTTAAGACGGGAGATACCGATTCATCGGGTATTCCGTTCGGGTGCGCATTCGCGATCAATGCGGCACGCCGGACTGTCTTGGAGAGATGATGCCGCAGCAACCGAAAAGTCTGGCAGCCTGGCTCGCCTTTTTGGGGCAGGCCGATATTCCTGTTTTAAAGCACACCGCGCGCGAACTCGAACGTCTGTGTGTCGATGAGGCACTTCTCAATGCGCGCGGCATTGCCAATGTCGTGACCGACGATCCGCTGATGACGGTCAAGCTGCTGCGCTACATGCAGACGCACAAGCATCGCAACCAGAAATACGAACTGGTGGACGTGAAGGAGGCGCTTCTCATGATGGGGCTGGATGCCTTCTTCCGTGAGGTGCCGGCGATGCCGATCGCGGAAGACATGCTACATGGCCACATCGAGGCGCTGGTGCAGCTGCTGCATACGGTCCGGCGTGCGCAGCGTTCGGCGCATTACGCATTCGACTGGGCGTTGCGCCTGCACGATCTGCACGCGGAAGAGGTGCACGTGTCCGCGCTGCTCTACCATGTCGCCGAAATGCTGATGTGGTGCTTCAATTCCGGGCAGATGCTCGAAATCCAGAAGCTGCAGGCGGCCGTCCCCACGCTGCGTAGCGCGGAGGTGCAGAAACAGGTGTTGGGCTTCACCGGTCTGGAGTTGCAGCGCCAACTGACGATCGAATGGAAATTGCCAGAATTGCTGCTGAACCTGATGGACCCGGCGCAGGCGAACACGGCGCGGGTGCGCAATGTGAAGCTGGCGGCCAATCTGGCGCGGCATTCCGCCCAGGGCTGGGATAACGATGCCTTGCCGGGCGATTACCGCGAGATCGCCGCGTTGCTGCGGATGGAGCCGGACAAGGTGGAGGCGCTGGTCAAGTCGGCCTCCGCCATCGTTTAGCCGGGAAAGACATTCCCCAGGCTATGCCGGCTTGGGGATGACGTTTTCTTCCAGCTTGCGGGCGAGTTGCGAAATGGCGACGCCGGCGGGGCAGCCCGGCGTGGCCTGCATCAGCAACTGGCGGCGCATGATGGCCTGGCGCACTTCGGAGTCGACGGGAATGTCGCCCATGTGGATCAGACGGATCGGGCGGTCGGGTTCGGTGACGACGAAACGGTCGAGCACCTGTTGCAGCTGGTTCGTGATGGCCTGGCCGCTGCCCGGACGGGTGGCTTGGTTGATGATTACCCGCACGGTTTGCCGTTGCTGCTGCCCCACCAGGACTTTAATCGTGGCGTAGGCATCGGTGAGCGAGGTCGGCTCGGGCGTGGCGACCATCAGCACTTCGGACGCCAGCGAGACGGCGAACAGGACGATGTCGGAAATCCCGGCGCCGGTATCCAGCAGCACGACGTCGTAATTCGGCACCAGGCCACTGATGATGCGCAGGAATTCATCGCGTACTTCGGGCGTCAGGCGCGAATACTCGACCATGCCGGAACCGGCCAGCAGTACGGAAAAGCCCCCCGGCGCCTGAAGAATGGCCTCTTCCAGCCTGGCTTTTCCGGTGAACACGTCGTGCAGCGTGATCTTGGGATACAGGTTGAGCACCACGTCGAGGTTGGCGAGGCCAAGGTCGGCGTCGAGCACCAGCACCTTGTACCCGCGTTTGGCCAGGGCGGCGGCAAGATTGGCTGAAACGAAGGTCTTGCCCACACCGCCCTTGCCGCTGGTGACCGCGATGACCTTGCCCAGCGGCTTCAGAGGGACCTTGGCCGCATTCTTGTTTTCGGCAGCGGGGGTCAGTACATCGCTCATGCGTTTACTCGGTTCGTGGCATTGCCGATGACATCGTGGGGGGCGCCGCCTGGCGTATTTTCAATCGTGGGCGCCTCATCCATGATGAAGTGCCCAAACAACAGCCCTTTCTCTTCCGCGCTGACCGCAAGCTCTCGTGGCTGGTCCAGGCATACCTGGTTGCGACCGCCGGTTTTGGCGCTGTAAAGCTGCTGGTCGGCGCGCTCGATCCACAAATCGGCGGTGGAGCGCACCCATTCCGGGGCGTAGGCGCCACCGATGCTGATCGTGGCCTGAATGCTGAGCAGCGGTGACACGGGAATCGAGAGCGAGGCAATGGTTCGGCAAATCCGCTCGGCCACCGCACGCCCGAAAAGCGGCCGGCAGTGGGGCAGGATCACGGCGAATTCCTCGCCGCCGTAGCGGGCGACGGTATCCATGGGGCGCACACAGTCCGTCAGGCATTTGGCAATGGCCTGCAGCACCTGATCACCGACCAGGTGGCCATGGGAATCGTTGATGGTTTTGAAATGGTCGATGTCCAGCAATAGCAGCAGCACCGATTCGCCGGAACGTGCGACGGCCTCGATCGAGCGCTCGAGTATCGAGAGGAAATGCCGGCGATTGCCCAGTCCCGTTAACGGATCCTTGAGCGAGATATCGCACAGGTCGTCGATGATGCGCTGCAAATAGTCAGTGGCCGACTCCCCCGCGCCCTGCAGGCTGTTTTTTGCATCGTGTTTCAGCAGGGCGCGCGCGTCGTCGAGCTGCAGGGCTTGCAACTCGACTTGCTCGATCCGGGGGAATGGGTTCAGGGGGGCCAAAGGAGGTTTCAATACATGGTGTCGTGAATTAGGAATATCGAAACATATAATTTTTCATTCCGATCGATACGCTGGATTGCTTCGCTGCGCTCAATGAAGGCCATATCGAAGTAATCAGCGTTTCCCCGGCGCCCAAAATTGGGTTTCCCTTGGCGTCCAAAATTGGACAAAGACCCGGGAAAATGGATCGATTTTCAAAAGTATGTTGGCAATTGCGTCTTTGATCAAGCGCCGGCCGGCAATCCGGGGGGCATGCATCCTGGCATGGAAGGGAAATCAACCTAGCTTGGGCAAGCGCTCGAGCGCGGCCTTGATCGCTTCTTCCGGGTAGGCGAAGTCTTCCAGCTTGCCGCTGAAATAGCTGTCGTAGGCCGCCATATCGAAGTGGCCGTGCCCCGAGAGGTTGAAGAACAGCGTCTTCGCCTCGCCGCTTTCCTTGCAGCGTAGGGCCTCGTCGATACAGGCTGCGATGGCGTGGTTGGATTCGGGGGCGGGGATGATGCCTTCGGCGCGGGCGAAGGCGACGCCGGCCTCGAAGGTGGCAAGCTGGGGCACGGCGATCGCTTCGATCAGCTTCTCATGGTAGAGCTGCGACACCAGCGCCGAGTCGCCGTGGTAGCGCAGGCCGCCGGCGTGGATGCCGGGCGGCATGAAATCATGGCCCAGGGTGTACATCAGCATCATTGGCGTGAGCTTGGCGGTGTCGCCAAAATCGTAGGCATAATGGCCGCGCGTCAGCGTGGGGCAGGAGTTGGGCTCCACCGCGACCAGGCGCACGTTCTTGCCGGCGGCCTTGTCGGCAAAGAAGGGGAAGGCCGCGCCGCCGAAGTTGGAGCCGCCGCCGCAGGGGGCGAAGATCATGTCCGGGTAGTCGTCCGCCTTCGCGAACTGTTTCTTGGCCTCCAGCCCGATCACGGTCTGGTGTAGCAGCACGTGGTTCAGCACCGAGCCCAGCGTGTAATTGGTATCGGTGCGCGATGCGGCTTCTTCCACCGCTTCGGAAATCGCCAGGCCGAGCGAGCCCGGGTTGTCCGGGTCTTCCGCCAGCGCGGCGCGGCCGGTGTTGGTTTCCATGCTCGGGCTGGCGAACACTTCGGCGCCCCAGGTCTGCATCATCGAGCGGCGGTAGGGTTTCTGCCCGTAGCTGACCTTGACCATGTAGACCCGCACTTCCAGCCCGAACATCTGCCCGGCCAGCGCCATCGAGCAGCCCCATTGTCCGGCGCCGGTTTCGGTGGCGATGCGCTTGATGCCGGCTTCGGCGTTGTAATAGGCTTGGGCGACCGAGGTGTTGGCCTTGTGCGAGCCGGCCGGGGAGACGCCTTCGTACTTGTAGTAAATTTTGGCCGGCGTGCCGAGGGCCGCTTCCAGGCGGTGGGCGCGGATCAGCGGCGAGGGGCGCCACAGCTGATAGATCTCGCGCACCTTTTCCGGGATCGGGATCCATCTTTCAGCCGACATTTCCTGCTCGATCAGGCTCATCGGGAAGATCGCCGTCAGCGCATCGGGTCCGATCGGCTTGCCGTCCGGACCCAGCGGCGGCGCCGGCGGATTGGGCATGTCGGCAACGACGTTGTACCAGTGGGTGGGGATCTCGGATTCGTCGAGCAGGAACTTGGTTTGCGGCATGGCGGCCTCCCTGTTGTATGCGTATTTCGGACAGGCAAGCCCGATTATAAAGATCATCGGCCAATCGCCTCATGCCGTCAACGGATCACGCGCAGGGGAGTTCCTTTTGCCTTTTCATTTGATGGGTCGGTGCGGGCCGGACGCCCGCTTTTGCGCCACGGCACGTGGCGCAAAAGCGTCAGGCTACGCTGCCGAAGCCGCGGTCGGTGGCCATGAACGGCGCCTTCAGCCCCGCCAAGCGGCAACTCTGTGCGATGGGGCCGCCTGGAAACAGGGTATACAGATACTTGACGCCGCCTTTCGGGTGGAAGTGCTCGTCCAGGGCATCGTGCAATTCGCGCAGGTTGATGACCGCGCTGTTTTCATGCTGGGCATAGTAACGCTGCAGCGCGCGAATGACTTCCCAGTGCTCGTCCGTGAGTTCAAGTCCTTCCTCGCTGGCGATTCGCTTCGCTTCGTCCCGTGTCCACTCAAACGGGGCACAGGGAAAGTGGGGATCGGTCACCGGTTCCTGAATCAATTTATTGATATCGGTTGAAACGTTTTCCATGATCGTCTCCTCAAGGTTTTCGTGGACACCTTAAAAATAGGCCAGGCCTTGCCCGGATTCAAGGCAACGCGGGCAACTCAATGCATGGCGGCAGCTTTCCTTCCGGGCAAGGGTTCGACAGGGAGGGCTTCGGCGGCAAATGAACGCATTCTGGCGCAGCGGGGTCATCCCTATAGTCGTGATGTACAGCACGAGGGCGCGGCGAGGGTTCGATGCAATGAAGGAGAAACGCTTGGATCGGGAATCGGCAGCAGACGATGTGAGGACGATGCACCACCGTCACCCTTTCCCGGTGCGCCTGCTGTTTGCCGGCCTCGGCACCCTGTTCGTGCTGCTGGGGCTGCTCGGCATTTTCCTGCCGGTGCTGCCGACCACGCCTTTTCTGCTGCTGGCCGCCGCCTGCTACGCGCGCTCGTCGCGCCGCATCTACCACGGACTGCTGCGTCATCCGCATTTCGGCCCGCTGCTCCGCGAATGGCGCGAGCATCGCAGCATGCCGTATCGCGCCAAGCGCCGCGCGCTGCTGCTGATTGCGCTGAGCTTCGGCATCTCCATCATATTCTTCGTGTCCGGGTGGCAGGCCAAGCTGGCGATGGGCATCGGCGGGATGCTGCTGGCGGCCTGGATCGCCCGCATTCCCTCGCGCGACACCCCGCACCGGCCATAAAAGCCGCACCCTGAAAACAACAACTAAGCTGAAAGCGTCCGATCCATAGAAGGGTGACGCCATGGCAAAACGATCCTTTCCGCTGTCCAAGGTCTATGGCCTGCTGGAACCCGGTCCGGTGGTGCTGGTGACGACCGTCCGCAAGGGTCGCGCCAATATCATGACGATGTCGTGGCACACCATGATGGAGTTCGAGCCGCCGCTCGTCGGCTGCGTGATCAGCGGCCGCAATGCGTCGTTCGACGCGCTGCGTGCAACGAAGGAATGCGTGATCAATATCCCGACGCGGGAATGGGTGAAGCAGGTGGTGGGCGTCGGCAACTGTTCCGGGCGCACGGTCGACAAGTTCGCCAAATTCGGCCTTACGCCGGCGCCGGCCGCCGAGGTTGCCGCGCCGTTGATTGGAGAATGCTACGCCAGCCTCGAATGCCGGGTGGCGGACACGCGTCTGGTGAACCGCTACAACTTCTTCGTCCTCGAGGTGGTGCAGGCGTGGGTCGATGCCGCCATCAAGCAGCCGCGGACGCTCCATCACCGCGGCAACGGCGTGTTCGCGGTGGCCTCCGAGACGGTCAAGCTGCGCTCGGCGATGAAATAGCAGGCGGATTGATCCGCGCATGCGGATTCGGCGCCAAGCTCGGGGATAATCCGGCCGCATGAATGCTGTGCCCTACTGGCGCCTGTCCGGTTTCTATTTCTTCTATTTCGCCTTTGTCGGGGCGATGTCGCCGTTCTGGGGGCTGTACCTGCAGTCGCTGGCGTTCAACGCCTTCCAGATCGGTGTCTTGATGTCGCTGCTGCAGGTGATGCGGATTTTCGCGCCCAACATATGGGGGCATATTGCCGACCGCACCGGTCGCCGCACGGCGATCGTGCAGGTGGCGGCGCTCGGCAGCGTGCTGGCGTTTGCCGGGGTGTTCGCCGGTGACGGCTTCTGGTGGCTGTTCGCAGTGATGGCGGCGCTGGGCTTTTTCTGGAGCGCGTCGCTGCCGCTGGTCGAGGCGATGACGCTGTCGCATCTGGGCGAGCGCACCGATGCCTATGGCCGCATCCGCCTGTGGGGCTCGGTCGGCTTCATCGTCATGGTGGTGGGGCTGGGCTACGTTTTCAACACGGTGTCGATCGGCTGGTTGCCGTGGGCGGTGCTGGCGGTGATGCTGGGCATCGCTGCGTTCGCGCGGGTGATTCCGGAGGCTGAGATCCTGCCGCACCCCACCGACCCGCATTCGGGGTGGGCGATCGTGAAGCGGCCCGAGGTGGCGTCGCTGCTGGCCGCCAGCATGCTGATGGCGGTAACGCACGGGCCGTATTACACCTTCTATTCGATCTATCTGGTCGATCACGGCTACGACACGTCCACCGTGGGCTGGCTGTGGGCGCTCGGCGTGTTGTGCGAAATCGGCATTTTCCTGATCGTTCCGCGCATCTTCGCGCGGGTGACGCCGCGCCAATTGATTTTGGCCAGTTTCGCGCTGGCGGTGCTGCGTTTCCTGCTGATTGCCTGGGGGGTGAAGTCGGTCTGGCTGGTGTGGGGCGCGCAGACGCTGCATGCCTTCACCTTCGGCACCTATCACGCGGCGGCGGTGGCGCTGATCCACCAGCATTTCCGCGGGCGCCACCAGGCGCGCGGACAGGCGCTCTACACCAGCCTGTCCTTCGGCGTCGGCGGCACCATCGGTGGCTTGGCGAGCGGCCTGACCTGGGACACGCTGGGGCCGGCCTGGACTTTCACGCTGGCCGCCGGGAGCGCGGCGCTGGCCTGGGCGGTGTACGCAGCATGGGGGCAGACAAAATCCGTGCCAGCGCCCCACTGATAATGCTGGAAACAGGCCAAGCTATGAAATAATCGGTGTTTTACGCGCTGTCTCGCCTTATTCCACATGCCAGGACTCACCTTATTCCAGAAACTGTGGGACGCCCACGTCGTCCACGTCGAGGCCGACGGTACCACGCTGCTCTATATCGACCGCCACCTGGTGCACGAAGTCACCAGCCCGCAGGCGTTTGAAGGGCTGAAGCTGGCCCATCGCACCCCGCACAGAGTGGATGCGGCCATCGCTGTGCCCGATCACAATGTGCCGACGACCGACCGTAGCCAGGGCATCGCCGATCCGATCTCGCGCCTGCAGGTGGAAACGCTTGACGCCAACTGCGCCGAGTTCGGCATCGCCGAATTCAGGATGGACGACATCCGCCAGGGCATCGTCCACGTCATCGGGCCCGAAGAGGGCCTGACCTTGCCCGGCATGACCGTGGTGTGCGGCGACTCGCACACCTCGACGCATGGTGCTTTTGGGGCATTGGCCTTCGGCATCGGCACCTCCGAGGTCGAACACGTGCTGGCCACGCAATGCCTGTGGCAGAAGCCGTCGAAGACCATGCTGGTCAAGGTCGAGGGCACGCTGGGCAAAGGCGTGACGGCGAAGGACATCGCGCTCGCCATCATCGGCGAGATCGGCACCGCCGGCGGCACCGGCTACGCGCTGGAATTTGGCGGCTCGGCGATCCGTGCGCTGTCGATGGAAGGCCGCATGACCCTGTGCAACATGGCGATCGAGGCCGGCGCCCGCGCCGGCATGGTGGCGGTCGACCAGACCACGATCGACTACGTCAAGGGCCGCCCCTATTCACCCAAAGGCGACGCATGGGACCAGGCGGTGACGTGGTGGAACACGCTGCATTCGGACGCCGACGCGGTGTTCGACCGCGTGGTCGAACTCGATGCCGCGAAGATCGAGCCGCAGGTCACTTGGGGCACCTCGCCCGAGATGGTGACGACCATCGGCGGCCGCGTGCCGAATCCGGCCGACGCGCCGAGCGAGGTCAAAAGGCACGACTGGACGCGTGCGCTGGAATACATGGGCCTGGCCGCCGGCATGCCGATTGCCGGGATCCCGGTCGACAAGGTATTCATCGGCTCGTGCACCAACTCGCGCATCGAGGATCTGCGCGAGGCCGCCGCCGTTGCGCGTGGCCGCAAGGTTGCGCCCAACGTCAAGCTGGCGATGGTGGTGCCGGGTTCCGGCCTGGTCAAACAGCAGGCCGAGGCCGAAGGCCTGGACAGGGTCTTCGTCGAGGCCGGCTTCGAATGGCGCGAGCCGGGCTGCTCGATGTGCCTGGCGATGAACGCCGACCGGCTGGAGCCGGGCGAGCGTTGCGCCTCGACTTCAAACCGTAATTTTGAAGGGCGGCAGGGGCAGGGTGGCAGGACGCATCTGGTCAGCCCGGCCATGGCCGCTGCTGCGGCGTGCGCCGGGCATTTTGTAGATGTACGACACTTTTAAGGAGACCCGGATGAAACCGATGATCGCCGTTTTGATTGCCGCTGCATTGACGCTGGCTGGCTGCAACACTGTTGAGGGACTTGGCCAGGATATCGAAAAGGCCGGGGACGCGATTCAGAAGTCGACCAAGTAAATGCAGGCTTTCACCACACTCGATGGGCTGGTGGTGCCGCTCGACCGCGCCAACGTCGACACCGACGCCATCATTCCGAAGCAGTTCCTGAAGTCGATCAAGCGCGCGGGCTTCGGCCCCAACCTGTTCGACGAATGGCGCTATCTCGACCATGGCGAGCCAGGCATGGACCCCGCCACGCGCCAGCCGAATCCGGAATTCGTGCTGAACTTTCCGCGCTACAAGGGGGCCAGCGTGCTGCTGGCGCGCGACAACTTCGGCTGCGGGTCGAGCCGCGAGCATGCGCCGTGGGCGCTGGAAGACTACGGCATCCGTGCCATCATCGCGCCGAGCTACGCCGACATCTTCTATAACAACTGCTTCAAGAACGGCATTCTGCCCATCGTGCTCGACGCCGCGACGGTCGACCGCCTGTTCCGCGAATGCGAAGCGAGCGAAGGCTACCGCCTTAATATCGATCTGGACAAGCAGACCGTGACCACGCCGGGCGGCGAAGTATTGAAATTTGACGTCGATGGCGGGCGCAAGCACCGGCTGTTGAACGGCCTGGACGACATCGGCCTCACCCTGCTTCAGGCCGACAAGATCAAGGCGTACGAAGACCGGCGCAAGGTCGAAGCGCCGTGGTTGTTTAATTGATGGTGAAGGGTGAGGCGTGAGGGGTGAGGCGCAGTCGGCGCCCCGCCTCACGCCTTTCGCCTCACGCCTTACGGAGTTGATATGAAATTAGCAGTTCTCCCCGGTGACGGCATCGGTCCGGAAATCGTCGCGCAAGCGGTCAAAGTGCTGGATGCGCTGAAATCTGATGGAGCGAAAATCGAAATGGAAACCGCGCCCATCGGCGGCGCCGGTTACGATGCGGCGGGCGATCCGCTGCCGGCGGCGACGCTTGCGCTCGCGCGCGCAGCCGACGCGGTGCTGCTCGGCGCCGTCGGCGGGCCGCAGTACGACGCGCTCGACCGCCCGCTGCGGCCCGAGCGCGGCCTGCTGCGCATCCGCAAGGAACTCAACCTGTTCGCCAACCTGCGCCCGGCACTGCTGTATCCCGAGCTGGCAGGCGCGTCCTCGCTCAAGTCCGAGGTCGTGTCCGGGCTCGATCTCATGATCGTGCGCGAGCTGACGGGCGACGTGTATTTCGGCCAGCCGCGCGGCATCGAAGTCCGCAACGGCGAGCGCGTCGGCTTCAACACCATGCTGTATTCGGAATCCGAGGTGCGTCGGGTGGCGCATGTCGCCTTTGGCATCGCCATGAAGCGCGGCAAGAAGCTGTGCTCGGTCGAGAAGGCCAACGTGCTGGAATGCTCCGAGCTGTGGAAGGAAGTGATGATCGAGGTGGCGAAAGATTACCCCGAGGTCGCGCTCTCGCACATGTACGTCGACAATGCGGCGATGCAGCTCATCCGCGCACCCAAGCAGTTCGACACCATCGTCACCGGCAACCTCTTCGGCGATATCCTGTCCGACGCGGCGTCGATGCTGTCGGGTTCGATCGGCATGCTGCCGTCGGCATCGCTGGACGAGCGCAACAAGGGCAT
The DNA here is from genome assembly GCA_021166845.1 of Thiobacillus sp. Classification (GTDB taxonomy): domain Bacteria; phylum Pseudomonadota; class Gammaproteobacteria; order Burkholderiales; family Thiobacillaceae; genus Thiobacillus. The sequence continues at coordinate 20,315 of JAJPEP010000015.1, read as the reverse complement.
GTACGAGCCGATCCACGGCTCCGCGCCCGACATCGCCGGCCGGAACCTGGCGAATCCGCTGGCGACCATCCTGTCGGTGGCGATGATGTACCGCTATACCTTCGCCGACCTGGCGACCGCCGACCGCATCGAGAACGCGGTGAAGAAAGTGATTGCGCAGGGATTGCGCACCGGCGACATCTGGACCGAAGGCGCGCGGAAGGTGTCGTGTAGCGAAATGGGTGACGCGGTGGTCGCGGCGCTGGCGCGCTAGGAATTAGGAACTAGGAATTTTAGGGGTCAGGATTCAGGGGGCAGGGGTCAGGGGATGAGCGGCCGAAGGCCGCGCAATTTTCAAGGCGCGGGCTGTGCCCGCACCGCCCCTGAATCCTGATCCCTGAATCCTGACCCCTCAACAGGAGATGAAAATGATGAAAGTTGGACTGATCGGCTGGCGTGGCATGGTGGGTTCCGTGCTGATGGGGCGCATGAAGGAAGAGCGCGATTTCGACCACATCGAGCCAGTGTTCTTCACCACGTCGAATATCGGCGGCAAGGGCCCCGACATCGGCCGTGACGTGCCGCCGCTGAAGGACGCCAACAGCATCGATGAGCTGAAGCTGTGCGACACCATCATCACCTGCCAGGGCGGCGATTACACGAAAGAGGTCTATCCGAAGCTGCGCGCGGCCGGCTGGAACGGCTACTGGATCGATGCCGCCTCGACGTTGCGGATGAAGGATGAGGCCATCATCATCCTCGACCCGGTCAACGGCCAGGTCATTCGAGACGGCATCGCCAACGGAGTGAAGACCTACGTCGGCGGCAACTGCACGGTGTCGCTGATGTTGATGGCGATGGGCGGGCTGTTCGACGCCGGCCTGGTCGAATGGGTGTCGCCGATGACCTACCAGGCGGCCTCCGGCGCCGGCGCGCGCAACATGCGCGAGCTGATCGCCCAGATGGGCGCGGTGCATGCCGAAGTCGCGGACCTGCTCGACGACCCGGCCTCGGCGATCCTCGAAATCGACCGCAAGGTGGCCGACTTCATCCGTTCCGACCGCTATCCGGTCGATGCCTGGCCGGTGCCGCTGGCCGGCAACCTGATTCCATGGATCGACGCCGCGCTGGAGTCCGGGCAGTCGAAGGAAGAGTGGAAAGCGCAGGTCGAGGCCAACAAGATCATGCGCCGCAGCGACAAGCCGATTCCAATCGACGGCCTGTGCGTGCGCGTCGGTGCGATGCGCTGCCATTCGCAGGCGCTCACCATCAAGCTGACCAGGGATGTGCCGCTTGCCGAGCTCCACAGCCTGATCGCCGCCCACAACCAGTGGGTGAAGGTGGTGCCGAACGACCGCGAGCTCACCATGCGCGAACTCACCCCGGCGGCGGTGACCGGCACGCTGACCGTACCGATCGGCCGCATGCGCAAGCTCACCATGGGGCCGGAATACCTGACCGCGTTCACCGTGGGCGACCAACTGCTGTGGGGCGCGGCGGAGCCGCTACGCCGTATGCTGAGGATCCTGCTGGAAGCTTGAGTGGGCAAGGACCGAACAGTACGCTCCGGGCTGGTGCGGTTTGTGCATTAAAGATTGCGTCCGTCGAGCCGTCAATACAGGCGTCAAGGATTCAGCAGCTCCGGCACGCGGAGCGAACAAGGAGATACTGGATGAAATTGAAGCGCTTCACCACCCAACTGGCGGCCGCGGGCCTGATCGCCATGCCGCTGATGGCGCACGCCGCCGGGCTGGGCAAGCTGTCGGTTACTTCGGCGCTGGGTCAACCGCTCGCGGCGGAAATCGAACTGTTCGCGGCAGACAAGGCCGAGCTCGACAGCCTGTCGGCCAGCCTTGCTTCCGACCAGGCCTTTCGCGATGCGCGCGTCGAATTCGCTCCGGTGCTGTCCTCCCTCCGTTTTACGGTCGCGAAGAAGCCCGACGGCAAGGCGGTGCTGAAGGTCAGCTCCAGCCGCCCGGTGAACGATCCTTTCATCGACATGCTGGTCGAATTGAACTGGGCCTCGGGACGGCTGGTGCGCGAATACACCATGCTGCTCGACCCGCCTGGCATGGGGGGCGTCCAGACGGTGGCGCCCGTGGCCGTTGCGCCAACGCCCATTGCCAAGCCCGCACCCGCGGCGGCTCCGCAAGCGCAGGCGGCTCCGGCGGCTCCGGCGGCGGCTGCCGTCAAGCCCGCGCCAGCCCCGCAGACCGCGGCGCCGGATCGCGTGAAGGTCAAGCGGGGCGACACGCTGACGGGCATTGCCAGCCGCGTGCGTCCCGAAGGCGTCAGCCTGGAGCAGACCCTGCTGGGGCTCTACCGCGAGAACGACCAGGCTTTCGACGGCAACATGAACCGCCTGAAGGCAGGCAAGACGCTCAAGGTGCCATCGGTCGAAAAAGTGGCCGCCATTCCACAACAGGAGGCGGTGCGTGAACTCACGCTACAGGCAGAAGACTGGCGGGCCTATCGCCAGAAGCTGGCCGGTGCGGTAAGCGCTGCCCCCGAGGCCAAGGCCGCCGCGGACCAGGCCAGCAGCGGCAAGATCACGCCCAAGGTGGAAGACCGTGCCAAGCCAGCACCCGAAGCGCAGCAGGATGTGCTGAAGCTGTCCAAGCTTACGCCGCCGGCCGGTGCTGCGGGCAAAGCGGACGAAGCCCGTATCCTGCAGGAAAAGCTGCGCGCCCAGGAAGAGGATGCGACCGCACGCGAAAATGCGCTGCGGGAATCAGATCAGCGCGTGGCCACGCTGGAAAAGCAGATTCAGGACATGCAGAAGCTGGTCGAGATGAAGGAGCGGGCACAGGCTGAAGCACCGGTTGCCGCCCCTGCTGCCCCTGCAGCATCTGCTCCCGCACCGGCCGCGCCAGCCGTTGTGGCGCCGCCTGCCGTTCCCGAATCCGAACCCGCCGACCGCTGGTACGACCCCTTGCTCGCCAGCCCGCTTTATTGGGGAGGCGGCCTGGCCGCGCTTGGCCTGGGCGGCGTGTTGTGGTGGATGCTGGCGGGCGGCGGTCGCCGCAAAAGAAGCGGCGCTGCGCTTGACGACAGCCTCATCACCGGCGGCGACATTCAGCCCAATACCGTTATTGGGGATGCATCGGGTGGCAGCGTCAATACCGGCGACACCTCCTTCCTCACCGACTTCAGCCAGGCGGGCTTGGGCACCATCGATACCCACGATGTCGACCCCATCGCCGAAGCCGAGGTGTACATGGCCTATGGCCGCGATGCGCAGGCCGAGGAAATCCTCAAGGAGGCCATCAACAACAACCCGGACCGCCACGAGATCCGCGTCAAGCTGCTTGAGATTTACGCCGCTCGGCACAACACCGCGACGTTCGAAGCGGTCGCCGGCGAGCTCTATGCCGCGCTGGGCAGCAAGTCGAGCCCGCTGTGGGACAAGGCCTGCGAAATGGGCCGCAGCATCGACCCGACCAACCCGCTGTATGGCGGCGTGCAGTCGAGCGCCGCGCCGGCGGCAGCGGTCGCCACGGTGGCGGCCACTGCCGCCGTTGCCGGCGGAGCGGTGGCGTTTGCCGACGAATCCGCGCCTGCACCGCTTGAAATCGATGCCGCACCCGAGCCCGAACTTGAGTCCGAGCCCGAGGCCGTGGCAGCCAGCGGACCGCTGGAATTCGAGTCGGCGGGCCATGCGCTCAATTTCGACACGCAGCCCGAGGCGGTCGTGGCGCCCGAGGCCGGCTACGTGGAAATGGATCCCCTGGGACTCGACTTCGACCTGCCTGACCTGGACCTGCCCGCGACGGCCGATGACACGCTGAAACTCGACCTGGGCCTGGATGAAGATAACGGTCCGGACAGCAAATTCGATTTCAGCGGCCTCGACCTCGACCTCGGCGAGGCCGGCGGCAACGACCTCGAGCTCGATGAAGCCGGCACCAAGCTCGACCTTGCCCGCGCCTATGTGGAAATGGGCGACAAGGAAGGTGCGCGTGAAATTCTCAACGAAGTGCTGGCTGAAGGCAGCGACAAGCAAAAGGCCGACGCGAAAGACATGTTGAGTTCGCTGGGTTAGGCGTATTCCCGGCCCTGCATGTCCCCATCCGGCTGCCCGCATCCTGCTGTGGTGCGGGTGGGCCGTGGCGGTGGAACGCGCTGCGCTGTCCCCGCTGATGATCCTGGCCGTCGCCGCTGCGACGGCCCTTCTGTTTGCGCCGGCCCGTCATGAAGGCTGGCGCCTGCTGCGCCGCACCCGCTGGCTGATGGCGGTGCTGCTGCTCACCTATGCCTACAGCCTGCCGGGAATCCCGCTGTGGCCGTCGCTGGGATGGGCCAGCCCCAGTGTGGAGGGGCTGCAGCAAGGCGCGCTGCGAATCGGGCGGCTGGTGCTGCTGCTGGCCGGGCTGGCGGCGCTGCTGGCGTATACGTCCCGCCCGCGCCTGATTTACGGCTTGTACGCACTGGCCCGGCCGCTGGCCTGGCTCGGCTTCGATCGTCGCGCCTTTGCGGTACGCCTGGGGTTGACGCTGGATTATGTCGAACACGCGCCCAAACCGACGCGCTGGCTGGATGCGCTGCGGGCGCCGTTGCCGGACGATGCGGCGCCCGCCACCTACACCCTGCACACCGAACGCTGGCAAGGCTGCGACAGCGCCGTCATACTTGGGGGCCTGCTTTTGTTGCTCGTCGTCGTTTTGGTATGAGAATCGTATTGGGACTGGAATATTGCGGCGTCGGCTTTTGCGGCTGGCAGTCGCAGCCGCAGGGCTGCGGTGTGCAGGATGCGCTGGAAGCCGCGCTGTCCGTCATCGCCGGTGAAAAAACAAGCGTAATCGCCGCCGGACGCACCGACACCGGCGTCCATGCCGCGCTGCAGGTGGTGCATTTCGACACCGCGGCGAACCGCCCGCTGACCGCCTGGGTGCGCGGCGTCAACAGCCATCTACCGGCGGGCGTGGCCGTGTTGTGGGCGCGCGAAGCCAGCGAGGACTTCCATGCGCGGTTTGCCGCCACCCATCGCGGCTACCGCTACGTGCTGCTGAACCACCCGGTGCGACCCGCGATCAACCGCGGGCTGATCGGCTGGCATCACCGCCCGCTCGATGCCGCCGCGATGAACCTGGCCGCGGCGCACCTGATCGGGCAGCACGATTTTTCCGCCTTTCGTGCCGCCGCATGCCAGGCCAAATCGCCGGTCAAGGAACTGCGGCTGGCGCATGTCGAGCGGCGCGGCGATTATCTTTTTTGCGACTTCCATGCCGACGGCTTCCTGCACCACATGGTGCGCAACCTCATGGGCTGTCTCGTCCAGGTCGGCGCCGGCAGCCAGCCGCCCGAATGGCTGCGCGAGATCCTGACCGGCCGCGACCGCACGCTCGCCGCGCCCACCTTCGACGGCGCCGGACTGTATCTCACCCACATCCGGTATCCTGCGCACTTTAGCTTGCCTGAAACCTCCGATCGATGGCTGTACGCGTAAAAATCTGCGGCATCACCCGACCGCGGGACCTGCATGCCGCCTGCGACGCCGGGGCGGATGCGCTGGGTTTCGTGTTCTACGAGAAAAGCCCGCGTCACGTGAGCATTGCCGCCGCCGCCGCGCTGCTGCGCGAGTTGCCGCCGTTTGTGCAAAGCGTCGGGCTGTTCGTCAACGCCGAGCCGGCATTCATCGAATTGGTGCTGCAGGCGGTGCCACTCGACCTGCTGCAGTTTCACGGCGACGAGACGCCGGCCGACTGCGCGCGCTTCGGCCGGCCCTATATCAAGGCGGAGCGCGTGAATCGGGAGACGGATTTGCTAAAATGCGCGGCTGACTTCGATGCCGCGCGCGGTTTGCTGCTCGATGCCTTTGTTCCCGGCATGCCGGGCGGCACCGGCGAACGCTTCGACTGGAGCCTGATCCCGCCGGCCCTGCCCAGGCCGGTCATCCTGTCGGGCGGGCTGACGCCGGACAATGTCGCCGAAGCGGTGCGGCGCGTGCGCCCGTGGGCGGTGGATGTGTCCTCCGGCGTCGAGGCAACAAAAGGCATCAAGGACGCGCACAAGATTGCGCAATTCATAGCGAAAGCGAAAACGGCATGATGAAGCTGACAGATCTCCCCGATTCCCGCGGCCACTTCGGCCCCTACGGCGGCATTTTCGTCGCCGAAACCCTGATGGCGGCGCTGGAAGAACTGCGCGTCGAGTATGACAAGGCGCGCAACGATCCCGCCTTCATCGCCGAGTTCGAATACGAGCTGAAGCACTACGTCGGCCGCCCCAGCCCGGTGTATCACGCCAAGCGGCTTTCCGGGCAGTACGGCGGTGCGCAGATCTACCTCAAGCGCGAAGACCTCAACCACACCGGCGCGCACAAGATCAACAACACCATCGGCCAGGCGCTGCTGGCGCGCCGCATGGGCAAGAAGCGCGTCATCGCCGAGACCGGCGCCGGCCAGCACGGCGTCGCCTCGGCCACCGTCGCCGCGCGCTACGGCATGGAGTGTGTGGTCTACATGGGCGCCGAAGACGTCATCCGACAGGCGCCCAACGTCTTCCGCATGAAGCTTCTGGGCGCGACCGTGATGCCGGTGTCGTCCGGCTCGAAGACGCTGAAGGATGCCATGAACGAAGCGATGCGCGACTGGGTCACCAACGTCGAGTCGACCTTCTACATCCTCGGCACCGCCGCCGGCCCGCACCCGTATCCCATGCTGGTGCGCGACTTCCAGTGCGTGATCGGCCGCGAGTGCCTCACCCAGATGCCCGAACTCACCGGACGCCAGCCCGATGCGGTGATCGCCTGCGTCGGCGGCGGCTCCAACGCCATCGGCATTTTTCACCCCTACATTCCGTATGACGGGGTGCGCCTGATCGGCGTCGAGGCCGGCGGCTCCGGGATTGCTTCAGGCAAGCACGCCGCGCCGCTGTCCGCCGGTACTCCCGGCGTGCTGCACGGCTTCCGCAGTTATCTGATGCAGGACGAGAACGGCCAGATCATCGAAACCCACTCGATTTCCGCTGGCCTCGACTACCCCGGCGTCGGGCCGGAACACTCGTGGCTCAAGGACGCCGGCCGCGCCGAATACGTCGCCATCAACGACGACGAGGCGATGGTCGCCTTCCACGACCTATGCCGCTTCGAAGGCATCATCCCCGCGCTCGAATCCAGCCACGCCGTCGCCCAGGCCAAAAAGCTCGCGCCGACGATGAAGAAGGACCAGATCATCCTGGTGAACCTTTCCGGGCGTGGCGACAAGGATATCGACAGCGTGGCGAAGCTGTCGGGGATTACGCTTTGAAGTACAAGATCATTCTCTTTTGGAGTGAAGAGGATCAAGCATTTCTTGCCGAGGTGCCGGAATTGCCTGGCTGCATGGCGCATGGCGATAGTTATGAGTCGGCATTGGTAAACGTAAAGGATGCGATGGAGTTTAGGCTTGAGGTGGCTCGTGAGTTTAAACACGAGATACCAGGCTCCACCGGAACGGAGGTAACGCTGTGAAAAATATCCCCCATGCGATTCAGTACCAAGGCAGCAAACGCAATTTGGCGAGTGAAATTTTGCGTTATGTACCGGAGAAAGTGAGTCGGTTTATTGAACCGTTTTCCGGCTCTGCCGCAATGTGTGTAGCGGCAGCCGCTCGAAATAATGCTAATAGCTATTTAATCAATGATTTAAATCAGCCGCTGGTAGAGTTATTGCGGCTCATCATTGATCGCCCAACCGACATAGCCGTTTTTTACGAACTCCTGTGGAATGAGCAGCATGACAATTCTATTGAACACTACTACAGGGTTCGTGAGGATTTCAATCAAACCCGAGATCCCAGGCTTTTTTTGTATTTGCTGGCACGTTGTGTAAAAGGTTCGGTGCGTTACAACGCTGAAGGCTTGTTTAATCAGAGCCCTGACAAAAGACGTTATGGCACACGTCCGGAAACGATGCGGAGAAATATTTTTGGAGTGTCTGCCTTACTGAAAGGTAAAGCGGATTTTTCGTCTCGTGATTTCCGTGAAATTTTGCTTGAAGCCGAGCGGACTGATGTGGTGTACATGGACCCACCCTACCAAGGGGTGTGTGGCGATCGGGATTCACGGTATTTCTCGGGAATATCGCATGGCGAGTTTGTTGAAGCATTGCACGAGCTTGATTCACGAGGCATCGCTTATTTGGTGAGTTATGACGGACGTAGGGGGGGCCAAACTTTTGGGGAACCGATGCCTGACTCGTTGGGGCTGACCTGTGTGGAACTGGCTGCCGGCCGCTCGACTCAAGCAACCTTGCTGGGGCGTAACGAAATGACTTATGAGTCCCTGTATTTATCTAGGTCGCTGATGGAAAGGATGGAACGCAAGGTAGGGGGCTGTGGTTTGCAGGATGCTCAACAGTACGTCTTGCTGGAGCGTGTCGCACGATATGGCTAAATTCCAGAAAGCATTCATCGAACTATGCAAATCGGTGACTGCGAAACGTCCCAAGACGGTTATTGACCACATACTTGAATATGGATTCGTCACCACCGAACAACTGAAAGACGTGTATGGGTATGACCATCCGCCAAGGGCAGTTCGTGATGTTCGAGAGCATGGAATCCAGATTGAAACCTACCGGGTTGTTGGCTCGAGTGGCCGGAAAATTGCGGCATACCGATTCGGAAATACACAGGAAAAACGGCTGAGGAAATTCTCTGGCCGCACGGGTTTGTCCAAGAAACTCAAAGAGGCGCTTGTCGAGAAATATGGTTGCAAGTGCTTTATTTATCTTGAAGAAATCCCGGCGAGCGAATTGCAAATTGACCATAGGGTTCCCTATAAGGTGGCTGGCGATGATAAAGGTGATCTGAAGCCGGATGATTTCATGCTGTTGTCGGGTTCCGCAAACCGGGCAAAGTCATGGTCTTGCGAGCAGTGTGACAACTGGAATAACGTAAAGGATAGAGCGGTTTGCTTGTCATGTTATTGGGCATATCCTGAAAAATATTCGCACATTGCCATGCGTCAAATCCGCCGTCTTGATCTGGTTTGGCAAGGCGAAGAAGTTGAGATTTATGAGAAGCTGAAAGCGGAAGCGCTAGCGTTAGACAAGGAAATCCCTTTCTTCGTGAAGGAGATTATTGAAAGAGAAGTGCTCCGGAAGCGCACCTGAGCCCCTGAATTTTTGAAGAAGACTGAACCATGAGCCGAATCGGCCAGACCTTTATCGCGCTGAAGGCGCACAACAAGAAAGCCCTCATTCCCTTCATCACCGCCGGCGATCCCGGCAAGGGGCTGACAGTGCCGCTGATGCACGCGCTGGTGGAGGCGGGGGCGGACATCATCGAACTCGGGGTGCCGTTTTCCGACCCGATGGCCGACGGGCCGGTGATTCAGCGGGCGTCCGAGCGGGCGCTGGCGAACAAGGTCGGGCTGAAGGATGTGCTGGCGATGACGGCGGAATTCCGCAAGACCAACACGACGACGCCGGTGGTGCTGATGGGCTATGCCAACCCGATCGAGCACATGGGCTACGAGACCTTTGCCCTGGCGGCGAAGGCGGCCGGGGTGGACGGCGTGCTGACGGTGGACATTCCGCCGGAGGAATCGGCGGGGGTTTCGGACGTTTTCAAGGCACACGGGCTCGACCCGATTTTCCTGCTGTCGCCGACCACGCCGGAATCGCGGGTGGAACAGGTGGCGGCGGTCGCGGGCGGCTTCATTTATTACGTCTCGCTCAAGGGGGTGACCGGCTCGGCCAACCTCGACATGGATGAAGTGGCGCAGAAAATCGCCATGATTCGCAAGCATTGCAGCCTGCCGGTCGGCGTGGGCTTCGGCATCCGCGACGCGGCGACCGCCGAGGCGGTGGCGCGGATTGCCGACGCCGTGGTGGTGGGCAGCCGCATCGTGAGCGAGATCGAATCCGCGCCGGAAGGCGCGTGCGCCAGTCGCGTCGGGCATCTGGTGGCCGAGTTGCGCCGCGGCGTCGACGCCGCATCGAAATAACAGGAGATCCCATGAGCTGGTTCCAGAAAATACTGCCCCCGAAAATCAAGCGCCGGGTGGAGGCGCGCAAATCGATGCCGGAAGGGCTGTGGTCGAAGTGCCCGGCTTGCAACGAAGTGCTTTACCGCGCCGACCTCGAAAGCAATCTGGAGGTGTGCCCCAAGTGCGGTCATCACCATCGAATCGGCGCCCGTGCACGGCTGGCCATGCTGCTGGATGCCGACGGCCAGTACGAGATTGGCGCGCAGGTGACGCCGCTCGATCCGCTGAAATTCAAGGACGGCAAGAAATATCCCGACCGCCTGAAGGAAGCCCAGGCCGGCACCTCCGAAACCGATGCGCTGGTGGTGCTGGGCGGCAGCGTCAAGGCGGTGCCGGTGGTGGCGGCGGCGTTCGAGTTCAAGTTCATGGGCGGATCGATGGGCTCGGTGGTGGGCGAGCGTTTTGTCCTCGGCGTGGAAGCGGCGATCGAGTCGAACTCGGCCTTCGTCTGCTTTGCCGCCAGCGGCGGCGCGCGGATGCAGGAAGGCCTGTTTTCGCTGATGCAGATGGCAAAAACCTCGGCCGCGCTGACGCAGCTGTCGCGCAACCGGCTGCCCTTCATCTCGGTGTTGACCGACCCCACCATGGGCGGCGTATCGGCCAGTTTCGCCATGCTGGGCGACCTGGTCGTGGCCGAGCCCAATGCGCTGATCGGCTTCGCCGGCCCGCGCGTGATCGAGCAGACCGTGCGCGAGACGCTGCCGGAAGGCTTCCAGCGTGCCGAGTTCCTGGTCGACAAGGGCGCCGTCGACCGCATCATCGACCGCCGCCAGATGCGCGACGAGCTCGCCGCCACGCTGGCGATGATGATGGGGCGGCCCGCGCTGGCGGCCTAGGAAAAGAGCCGAATACATCCATTCCCGTTCATTGCGAGCGTAGCGAAGCAATCCAGCATGCCGGCGAAATCAAAGGCTTCCGGGTCGCCACGTCCCGCCACGGCCAGTGGTCTCACGGTGAAAGACGTCCCTCGCGATGACGGAGTTGTTCGGCGCATCTCCGGACTCTCCCTCGCTGGCTGGCTGGAACGGCTCGAACGACTTCATCCCAGCACCATCGAACTGGGACTCGACCGGGTTCGGCGCGTCAAGGATGCGCTTGGGCTCGATCCGGCCTTCCCGCTCATCGTCGTCGGCGGCACCAACGGCAAGGGTTCCACCTGCGCCTATCTCGAAGCCATCCTCGGCGCCGCCGGGTACAAGACCGGCCTGTACACCTCGCCGCACCTTTTGCGCTACAACGAGCGGGTCAGGATCGCCGGCCAGGAATCCACCGACGCCGCGCTGGTGCAGGCGTTTGAAAAAATCGACGCAGCACGCGGCGACATCTCGCTGACCTATTTCGAATTCGGCACCCTGGGCGCGATGGCGCAGTTTATCGACGCCGGCGTCGACGTAGCGATCCTTGAAGTCGGCCTCGGCGGGCGGCTCGACGCGGTGAATGTGTTCGATGGCGAGGTCGCGATCGTCACCAGCGTCGATCTCGACCATATGGATTATCTGGGCGACACCCGCGAGCAGATCGGCTTCGAGAAAGCCGGGATCTACCGTGCGGGCCGTCCCGCGATCTGCGCCGACCCCGCGCCGCCCGCCAGCCTGCTCGATCATGCCCGGCGCATCGGCGCCGATCTGCGCTGCGTGGGGCGCGACTTTTCCGCGCAGCGCGAGGGCGACCAGTGGACCTATCGCGGCCAGGCCATCGTCTGGCCGGCGCTGCCGCCGCCCGCCATGGCGGGGGCATTTCAGTTGCGCAATGCGGCCGCTGCGCTGGCGGCGCTGGAGGCCGTGCGCGCCCGCCTGCCGGTGAGCGAGGCGGCGATCCGCCAGGGGTTGGCCCAGGCATGTGTAGCAGGGCGGTTCCAGCGCATTGCCCGCGCGCCCGATGTCATTCTCGACGTGGCGCACAACCCGGAAGCGGCGCGGGCGCTTGCCGCCACCCTGCGCGAGCAGCCGGTGGCCGGGCGCACGCTGGCGGTGGTGGGGATGCTGGCCGACAAGGATGCGGCGGGGGTGTTCGCCGCATTGCGCGGCGAGATCGATACGTGGTGGACGTGCACGCCCGACTCGCCGCGCGCGCAGGGCGCCGAGGCGCTGGCCGCCCTCCTGCGGACGTATGCCGGCCGTGCACCGGTCAGCGTGCGGCCGGATGTGAACACGGCGCTTAAGGAGGCGCAAAGCGCGGCGCACGAAGGTGATAGAATTCTCGTCTTCGGTTCGTTCCATACCGTTGCCGCCGTCCTCGACCATGCCGCCACCCAGCAGTGAAAATGATCTCAAACGCCTTGCCCGGCGGCGCCTGATTGGCGCGGTTGCGCTGACCCTGCTGGCGGTGATTGTGTTGCCGCTGCTGCTGGAAGACGAGCCCCCGCCGGCGAGTTCGCTGGCGGTGCACATGGCGGCCGCATCGCCCGATCCGGCGGCGCAGTCGGACCCGGCCGACGCGCCCGACGAACTGGCCACGCCGGAGCCGTCCCCCCCTCCGCAACCCACGCCGCCGGTCGAGTCCTCCAAGCCCGACCCCGAGCCTGAACCGCTCAAGCCTGCGCCGGTCAAACCGGTGTTCGCGCCCCAGCCCGTTGCGACGTCTGCGCCGCAGGCCAAGCCCGCCGCTGCCGGCGAGGCTTTTGTGGTGCAACTGGCCGCCCTGTCCGATGCCGCCAAGGCCCAAGCCCTCAAGACGCGCGCCGCCGCGGCCGGGTTGCCGGCCTACACGGACAAGGTGAGCGCCTTGACGCGCGTGCGGGTGGGGCCCTATCCGTCGCGCGAAGCCGCCGTGGCGGCCGCGGTGAAGCTGGCCGAAAACGGCATGACCGGGCAGATCCTCACCAAGTGAGCATGCTCGACCTCATCGTGCTGCTGGTGCTGATCCTCACCGCGGTGCGCGGCCTGATGCGCGGCATGGTCGACACGCTGTTCTCGCTGGCGGCCTGGGTGCTGGCGTTCATGCTGGGCAAGTGGGGGGCATTGATGGTGGCGCCGCTGCTGCCGATCGGGACCGAAAACCCGGCGATCCGCTACTTCGCCGGCTTTGCGGTGATTTTTCTGCTGGTGCTGATCGGCGTGCTGCTGCTTGGGCATGCGCTGGCCTCGCTGGTCAAGGCGGTCGGACTGGGCAGTGCCGACAAGGTGCTGGGCGGGGTGCTGGGGCTGGCCAAGGGGCTGGTGATCCTGGTCGGCCTGACGCTGGTCGCCGGGCTGACCTCGCTGCCGCGCACCGATTTCTGGAAGCAGGCCATGCTGTCGGATAGCCTGCAGGCGATGGCGCAGCTCAGCTTGCCGCTGCTGCCGGCAGACGTGGCGAAATACGTTCGTTTCGAGTGATTTTTATGAATAGGTGCGCAGCATGTGCGGGGTAATCGGAGTTGTTGCCAATACGGCGGCCAATCAGTTCCTGTACGACGGCCTGATGGTATTGCAGCATCGCGGGCAGGATGCTGCCGGAATCGTGACGGCCGAGGAAAGCCGCTTCCACCTGCACAAGGGGCCGGGGCTGGCGCGCGACGTGTTCCGCACCCGCGACATGCGCAGCCTGCTGGGCGACATGGGAGTGGCCCACGTGCGCTACCCTACCGCGGGCAGCGCATCATCGTCGGCCGAATCGCAGCCGTTCTACGTGAATTCGCCGTACGGCATCGTCCTCGGACACAACGGCAATCTCACCAACACCCACGAACTGAAGGAGTCCCTGTTCCGCACGGACCTGCGCCACGTCAACACCAATTCGGATTCCGAGGTGCTGCTGAACGTGCTGGCGCATGAACTGCAGGTACGCGCCTCCGGGCGGAAACTCAGCCTGGACACGATTTTCGGCGCCGTCGCCGGCGTGCATGCGCGCTGCAAGGGCGCCTATGCGGTGACGGCCTTCATCGCCGGCTACGGCCTGCTGGCGTTTCGCGACCCGTACGGCATCCGCCCGCTGGTGATCGGCATCAACGATCAGGTCATGCCGCACGAATACATCGTGGCGTCGGAAAGCGTGGCGATCGATACGCTGGGCTTTCGTCTGCTGCGCGACGTGGCCCCGGGCGAAGCGGTGTTCATCGACTACCAGCGCAAGCTGCACAGCCGCGTCTGCAGCGACAAGGCGGTGCTCAATCCCTGCATTTTCGAATACGTTTATCTTGCCCGTCCGGATTCGGTGATGGACGGCATCTCGGTCTACAGCACGCGCCTCGCCATGGGCGTGTCGCTGGCCGAAAAGATCAAGCGCGAGTTCTCGCACCTGAAGATCGACGTGGTGATCCCGATCCCCGACACCAGCCGGCCTTCCGCGCTGCAGCTGGCCAATCACCTCAACGTGCCGTACCGTGAAGGCTTCATCAAGAACCGCTACATCGGGCGCACCTTCATCATGCCGGGGCAGGCGCTGCGCAAGAAATCGGTGCGGCAGAAACTCAATGCCATCGGCGAGGAATTCAAGGGCAGGAACGTGCTGCTGGTCGACGATTCCATCGTGCGCGGCACCACCAGCCGCGAGATCGTGCAGATGGCGCGCGACGCCGGCGCCGAGAAGGTGTATTTCGCTTCGGCCTCGCCGCCGGTGCGTTTCTCCAACGTCTACGGCATCGACATGCCGACGCGCGACGAGCTGATCGCCAACGGCCGCACCGACGAGGATATCGCGCTCGAAATCGGCTGCGACGCGATGATCTATCAGGACCTCGACGCCATGGTCAACGTGGTGCGCGCGGGCAACCCCGCGATCACCGACTTCGACACCTCATGCTTCGACGGCCGCTACATCACCGGCGACGTCACCCCGGAATACCTCAATTACGTCGAGGCCGTGCGCAACGGTGAAACGCCGTCGCTGGCGGCGCTGTCCACCCAGCAACTCGACCTCAACCTGGCGACGAGCGATTCATGAACGAAGAATATGACCTTGAAACCCTGGCGGTGCGCGCCGGCACGGTGCGCAGCCAGTTCAACGAGCACTCGGAGGCGATGTTCCTCACCTCCAGCTTCGTGTTCGCCAATGCGGCCGAAGCGGCGGCGCGCTTCTAGGGGGAGCAGCCCGGGCCGATCTACGCGCGCTTCACCAACCCCACGGTCCAGATGATGGAAGCGCGACTCGCCGCGCTCGAAGGCGCTGAGCGCTGCGTGGCGTTCGCCTCCGGCATGGCGTCGATCCTGGCAACCGTGATGGGCTTGATGAAGGCCGGCGAACACGTCGTCGCGTCGCGCTCGATTTTCGGCTCGACGGTTCAATTGTTCACCAACATCCTCGGCCGCTTCGGCATCGAGACGACCTACGTCTCGCCGACCGACCCGGCGGAATGGCGGGCGGCGGTGAAGCCGAACACGAAACTCTTCTTCGTCGAGTCGCCGTCCAATCCACTGACCGAGGTGAGCGACATCCGCGCGCTCGCCGACATCGCGCACGAGGCCGGCGCCTGGCTCGCGGTCGACAACTGCTTCTGTTCGCCGGCGCTGCAACAGCCGTTGAAACTCGGCGCCGACATCGTGATCCATTCCGCGACCAAGTATCTCGACGGGCAGGGCAGGGTGCTCGGCGGCGCGGTGCTCGGCAGCCAGGCGCTGAGGGAGGGGGTCTACACCTTCCTGCGCACCGCCGGCCCGACGCTCTCCGCGTTCAACGCCTGGGTGATCCTGAAAGGCATGGAGACGCTCGCGTTGCGCATGGACGCGCATTCGAAAAACGCGCTGGCGCTGGCGCAATGGCTCGAGGGGCAGCCGCAGGTGGCACGCGTGCTGTATCCGGGCCTGCCGTCGCACCCGCAGCATCAACTGGCGATGGCGCAGCAGAAAACCGGCGGGGGCATCGTCGCGTTCGACTTGAAGGGTGGCCAGGCGGCAGCATGGAAGCTGATCGATGCGACCAGGCTGCTGTCGATCACCGCCAACCTGGGCGACACCAAGACCACCATCACCCATCCGGCCACCACTACACACAGCCGCATGACGCCGGAACAGCGCGCGGCGGCCGGCATCGGCGACGGCCTGGTGCGCATCGCGGTGGGGCTGGAATCGGTGGCCGATATCCAGGCCGATCTGGCGCGCGGGCTGGGATGATGAAGGCCTTGCTCGGCCTGCTGCTGCTCGCCGCGGGCGCGGCGCACGCGGCCGATATGATCGTCGTGCGCTATGTCGACCAGGATCCCGGTGATCCGCCTTACCTGACGCGCATTCTCGTGACCCCGGACTTCATGCGCATGGACAGCGGCGAGGACGGCGGCGACTTCGTCCTGCTCGACCGCCGCCAGAGGAAAGTCATCAACGTGCTGCGCGACAACCAGCTCGCGATGGTCTTTACCTCCGGCGCCGTCCCGCCCAAACCCGCCAGCTGGAAACCGCGGCTCGACACCAAGGCGGGCGCACCGGGCACCCGCCGTTTCAGCCTGGTGCTCAACGGCGTGGTGTGCAGCGAGGGGATTGCCGCCCGGCGGGCCGTACCGGACGCGGCGCGTGCGATGGCCGAGCTCAAAGGCGTGCTGGCCGCGACGCAATACCGCGTGTGGCGGGATTCGCCGTGCGAGATGCAGCACGACTGTGACCTGGCGAATCTGGTGTGGGCGTCCGGCGCCACGCTCGAACTCGGGCTGCCGCTGGAGGAACGCGAGTTCAGCGGCCGCACGCGGCAGCTTGAAAGCGAATCGAGCCAGCCCCTGCAGCCCGAACTGTTTCGTGTGCCCGGCGGCATGACGGCGATCGACGCGCCGTCATAAATCCTCGATCCTGAGCATGCAGCCTGCGGCGTCGCACGCCACATAGCCCCAGCGGGCATACCAGTCCGGCACCACCCAGCGCTCGCAGTCCTGCCCGTCGACCGCATGGCGATGCCGCGCCGGGCGATGGGTATGGCCGTGGATCAGGCGGCAGACCTGCTGCGCGCGCAGCACCCGCGCCACTTCCTCGGCATTCACATCCATGATTTCGGCCGCCTTGCCGGCCTTGGCCGATTCGCTGCCTGCCCGCGCCCGGCGTGCCAGGCGGTGGCGCAGCGCCAGCGGCAGGCGGCGCAGCAGCGCCAGCGTCAGCGGGTGGCGCACGCGGCGGCGGAACGTCTGATAGGCGGTGTCGTCGGTGCACAGCGTATCGCCGTGCATCAGCAGCGTCGGCGTGCCGTACAGGTCGATGCGCGCGGGGTCGGCCAGCAGCGTCATGCCGGACCGCGCGGCATAGCGCGCGGCCAGCATGAAGTCGCGGTTGCCGTGCATGAAATACACCGGTGTGCCGGCGTCGACGAGGGATTTGAGCTGGCGCGCTATGTCATGCGCCACCTGCGCGTCGTGGTCGTCGCCGACCCAGGCATCGAACAGGTCGCCGAGAATGTAGAGCGCATCCGCCCCGGCAGCGTCTTCCTGCAGAAAGCGAAAAAAACGCCCGGTGGCGACCGGGCGTTCGTCGGTCAGGTGCAGGTCGGCAACAAAGAAGCTGCGGCCTGTTCCCGGCGAAGGTGGGTTCGTCTTCAGACGATTTCCGCCTTGGTGATGACCACGTCTTCGAGCGGCACGTCCTGGTGCCCGGCGCGGCTGCCGGTTTTCACCTTCCTGATCTTGTCGATCACGTCGGTGCCTTCGACGACGCGGCCGAATACGGCATAGCCGTAGCCCTGCGGCGTTGGCGAAGTGAAGTTGAGGAAGCTGTTGTTGGCGACGTTGATGAAGAACTGCGCGGTGGCCGAAGCAGGGTCGGAGGTGCGCGCCATGGCGACGGTGTAGGCCTCGTTCTTGAGGCCGTTGCCGGCTTCGTTCCCGATCGGGCCACGGGTGGGCTTCTGCGTCATGCCGGGCTCGAAACCGCCGCCCTGGATCATGAAGCCGTCGATCACGCGATGGAAGATCGTGCCGTCGAAAAACCCGTCGCGCACGTATTGGAGGAAATTTTCCACCGTTTTCGGCGCTTTCTCGGCGTCGAGTTCAAGGGTGATGATGCCGTGGTTGGTGTGAAGCTTGACCATGTGTGTATCCTGAAAAACGTTACGGTGAATGATGTTCCGGCGGCCGTTGTTGCGGCGCCGGCGCGGGCGTTATCTGGCCGGTGCGGGTCGCACGGGATCCGGCAGGGGCTTGGCCGTTGCCGGCTTGCCCGGCGGCTCCCCCAGCATGTTCCGGATCAGCGTGCGCTTGGCTTTCGCAGTCGTATTGGCGCTGTCCAGCGCCTGGGCCTTGTCATACGCGATCGCCGCCATTTTGGCATAAATGTCGCCGAGGTTTTCGTGCGCGGTGGCGTAGCCGGGATGAGCGCGGATCGCCATTTCCAGCGCATTTTTGGCCGCTTCGTACTGGCCTTGCGAGGCGTAGAGTACGGCCAGGTTGTTGTAGGGCTCGGGCAGTTCGGGGTAGTCCTCGGTCAGTCCGCTGAACACGGCGATGGCGTCATTTGTCTTGCCCTGGTCGGCGAGGATCAGGCCTTTCAGGAAGCGCGCCTGCGCATCCCGCGGGGTTTGGACCAGGAAGCGGTCGGCGCGGTCGAGCGCGGCGGACAGGTCGCCCTCGCGGTATTGCCGGTTGATGTCCTGGATTTCATCGGCCAGGACGGGCGCGCCGGCGAGAAGGGCGCAGGCGACAACGGCGGCGAAAAAGCGCGGCAAAGCCATGTGATATGCTCGGATCATCCTGGATAAGCCGGCATTTTAGCCCGGATATTTCATCAATCGATACGCCGCTTTCATTCCCGTTCCTGTCATTTTTGCCTTTGGCCCGAATCCGCACCATGCTGCACATCACCAACTCCCTCACTCGCACCAAGGAAGAATTCGTTCCGCTCACCCCCGGCCAGGTCCGCATGTACGTCTGCGGCATGACCGTGTACGACCTGTGCCATCTGGGGCACGCGCGGGTGTTCGTGGTGTTCGACATGGTGACGCGCTGGCTGCGCGCGAGCGGCTATCGGGTCGAGTACGTGCGGAACATCACCGACATCGACGACAAGATCATCAAGCGCGCTGCGGACAACGGCGAAACCCCGGCCGAACTGACCGGGCGCTTCATCGCCGCGATGCACGAGGACGAGCGCGCGCTCGGCGTGCTGCCGCCCGACCACGAGCCGCGCGCCACCGAATATGTGGCGCAGATGCTGGCGCTGATCGGGCAACTGATCCAAAACGGCCTGGCCTATCCGGCGCCCAACGGCGACGTCTATTACAGCGTGCGGGCGTTCCCCGAATACGGCCGCCTGTCCGGCAAAAGCCTCGACGAGCTGCGCGCGGGCGAGCGCGTGGGGGTCGACCCCAGCAAGCGCGATCCGATGGATTTTGTGCTGTGGAAAGCCGCCAAGCCGGGCGAGCCGGCATGGGAGTCCCCCTGGGGCCCGGGGCGGCCCGGCTGGCACATTGAATGCTCGGCGATGAGCGCCGACCTGCTCGGCAAGCATTTCGACATCCACGGCGGCGGCCAGGACCTGCAGTTTCCGCATCACGAAAACGAGATCGCCCAGTCCGAGGGCGCGCACGGCTGCAAATTCGTCAATTACTGGATGCACAACGGCTTCGTGCGGGTGGACAACGAAAAGATGTCGAAGTCGCTGGGCAACTTCTTCACCATCCGCGAGGTGCTGGAGAAATACGACGCCGAAGTGGTGCGCTTCTTCATCCTGCGCGCGCACTACCGCAGTCCGCTGAACTATTCGGACGCGCATCTGGACGACGCCAAAGGCGCGCTGAGCCGCCTCTATACCGCGCTGAAGCATGCGCCGGTGACGGCGGCCGCGCCCGACTGGAGCGGGCCCGCGGCAGCGGCCTTTCGCGCGGCGATGGACGACGACTTCAACACGCCGGAAGCGATCGCGGTGCTGTTCGACCTGGCCAGCGAGGCCAACCGGGGCGACGCCGCCGCCGCGCAGATGCTGCGCAGCCTAGGCGGGGTGCTCGGCCTGCTGCAGCGCGATGCGGCGGACTTCCTGCAGGCGGGGACCGCTCCCGGCGGCCTCTCCGAAGCCGAAATCGAGGCCCTGATCGCCGCGCGCCAGGCGGCGCGCAAGGCGCGCGACTTTGCCGGTTCCGACCGCATCCGCGACGAATTGACGGCGGCCGGCATCGCGCTGGAAGACGGGGCGGGCGGCACCACCTGGCGCCGCGCCTGATGCCTTTGCCATGACACCGAATCCCCTTGTTCTGGTCGGCGCCAGCGGCTGGCAGCATCCCGCGTGGCGGGGCGGGTTTTATCCGGAGGATCTGCCGGATGACTGGCTGTTGTCGTACTACAACACGCAGCTGCAGGCGGTCTATCTGCCGGCAGCGGTCTGGCAGGCCGCATCCGAAACGACCTGGGCGCAATGGCTGCACGACACCCGCGACGGCTTCTATTTTGTGCTGGAACCGGCCGAGGGGGGGGGGGCGGCGCCCCCCGCCGGGGGGGGGGGGGGGGGACGCCCCGCGCGGGGAGCCGGGCGCGGCTGGGGGGGGGG
>JAJPEP010000055.1 GCA_021166845.1 Thiobacillus sp. | reverse complement strand
CCAGCGTTCCAGCCTGAAGGCCTGCAGCACGTAGCCGCCGACGAAGGCGACGGTCATCCCGGTGAACACGTAGATCAGCGTCATCTGCCAGCCGATGACGCCGGCCAGCACCACCACCGCGACCTGGTTGACCATCGGGCTGGCGATCAAAAACGACAGCGTCACGCCGAGCGGGATGCCGGCCTCGACGAAGCCGATGAACAGCGGAATCGACGAGCACGAGCAGAACGGCGTCACCGCGCCCAGGCCCACCGCCATCAGGCGCGCGCCGGGGCCGGAGCGGCCGCGCATCATCGCGCGCACCCGCTCCGGGGTGAGCAGCGCGCGCAGCCAGCCCATCAGGTAGATCACCGAGGTCAGCAGCACCAGGATCTTCGCCACGTCCATGACGAAGAAATGCAGCGCCGCGCCTGCCGGCGTGTCCTGCAGGCCCAGCCACTGGTAGGCGACCAGATTGCCCAATGCGTCAAACATTCGATCCGCTCCGGTGATGGCGCGATTTACAGCGCAAATTCGTCGTCATACGGCGCGTCGCCCTGCACCACCGGCAGGGTGAAGGCGCGGTCCCATACGCCCCAGCCGCCGTCCAGCACGCGCACGTCCTTGTAGCCCAGCGATTTCATCTGCAGCCAGCCGAGGCTCATGCGGAAACCATCGTGGCAATACACGTACACGGTCTTGTCCTTGGGCACGTCCTTGTAGAACGCGGCCAATTCTTCCTCGCCGAACCACTTCTGGCTGTTGCCGTCGGTGGCGTCCAGGCTCACCACATTGAGTGCGCCGGGAATATGGCCGCCCTGCACCGCATGGCGCACGACCTTGCCCGTGTACATATCCGCAGGACGCGCATCGACCAGCACGACGTTCGGATCGCGCCGCGACAGCACATCCTCGTAGACCTGTTGCCACTCGACAAACATGCTGGCGTCGGCGGGCTTGAGCGTGACCTTCCCGGGTTTGACCTTCGGCACTTCGCGGGTCAGTTCGTTGAAGCCCATCCACTCCTGCGTGCCGCCGTCGAGAATCTTGACCCGGCTCATATCGAAGCCGTAAAGCGCCAGCAGGTAGGCCACGCGGGCAGTCAGCGCCGAGCGCGAATCGTCATACAGAACGACGGTGGAGTCATTGTTCACCCCCCACTTGCGCAGCGTCGCCTGGAACGTGTTTCTGTCCGGAAACAGCATGATGGAACGCCCGTTGTTGTCGCCCAGATCCTTGAAGCGCTGCACCTGAACTGCGCCGGGGATATGCCCGACCGTGTGATAGCGATGCGGGTGATAGCGCACTTCCAGCACCACCAGTTTGGGGTTTTTCATCTCGGCGGCAAGCCAGTCGGCATCCACCATGAAAGCGCGGTCGGCGAATGCCGGCGCGGACAAAACCGCCAGCCAGACAAAAACGGCACGAAACAGATTCAACATCGGTATTTCTCCAGGTTATCCAGATTTCAATTGTGCGCGGGTAATGCGCCCTTCTCGTACCAGCCCTTGCTGCGATTGACGATCTTCACCACCCCCAGCATCACCGGCACTTCGATCAGCACGCCGACCACGGTGGCGAGCGCGGCGCCCGACTGGAAGCCGAACAGCGCGATCGCCGCCGCCACCGCCAGTTCGAAGAAGTTGGACGCGCCGATCAGCGCCGACGGGCCGGCCACACTGTGCTTCTCGCCCACCGTGCGGTTGAGCCAGTAGGCGAGGCCCGAGTTGAAGAACACCTGGATCAGGATCGGCACGGCCAGCAGCGCGATGATCAGCGGCTGCGCGATGAGCGCCTCGCCCTGGAAGGCGAACAGCAGCACCAGGGTGACGAGCAAAGCCAGGATGGACGCGTGGCCGATCTGCGCCATCGTCGCGTCGAACGCGGCCTGGCCGCGTTTCAGCAGCAGCTTGCGCCAGACCTGCGCCAGGATCACCGGGATGACGATGTACAGCACCACCGAGGTGAACAGCGTGTCCCACGGCACCACGATCTCCGACAGCCCGAGCAGCAGGCCGACAATGGGTGCGAAGGCGAAAATCATGATGGCGTCGTTGAGCGCCACCTGCGACAGCGTGAAGTACGGGTCGCCGCCGGTGAGCCGGCTCCACACGAACACCATCGCGGTGCACGGCGCCGCCGCCAGCAGGATCAGCCCGGCGACGTAGCTGTCGAGCTGCTCGGCCGGCAGGTACGGCGCGAACCAGTGGCGGATGAAGAGCCACGCCAGCAGCGCCATCGAGAAGGGCTTCACCGCCCAGTTGACGAACAGCGTGACGCCGATGCCGCGCCAGTGCGACTTCACCTGCGAGAGCGCACCGAAGTCGATCTTCATCAGCATCGGGATGATCATCACCCAGATCAGCAGGCCGACCGGGAGGTTGACCTGCGCCACCTCCATCCGCCCGAGCGCCTGGAACGGCGCCGGAAACATCTGGCCGAGGGCGACGCCGGCGACGATGCACAGCGCGACCCACAGCGTGAGCCAGCGCTCGAAGACGCTCATCGGCGCCGCTTCGCCGGCCATCCTCGCGCCGACCTTGGCGGTGACTTCACACTGTGCGCTCATAACGCGAACCCCATTAAAGTTGGCGCGCTCATCGCGCAAGACGCCCGCAAAGTCTGCGCGCTCATGCCGTCTTCCCGATCTCGGTCACGGCCTGCTGCAGCTTCATGCGATCGAGCTTGTCGAACGGCAGGCTGACGAACATGCAGATGCGACGCTGCAGCTGGTTCATCGCGTCGACGAAGGCATGCCGCCTGGCGTCGTCGCTGCCCTCGACCGCAACCGGGTCGGGTACGCCCCAGTGCGCGGTGATCGGCTGCCCCGGCCATACCGGGCACACCTCGCCCGCCGTCTTGTCGCACACGGTGAAGACAAAGTCGAGCCGCGGCGCGCCAGGCTGGGCGAACTCGTCCCACGCCTTGCTGCGCAGGTCGGCGACGGCAAACTGGTTCTTCTGCAGCAGTTCCAGCGCGAACGGGTTGACCTGCCCGGTCGGATGGCTGCCCGCGCTGAATGCCCGGAAGCGCCCCTTGCCGAGGTTGTTCAGCAGCGACTCGGCCAGGATCGAGCGCGCCGAGTTGCCGGTGCAGAGGAACAGCACGTTGAAGACCGGTTCGGTCATGGCGACGGCTCCGTCGATTCAGGCGGCGGCCTTGAGGCCGAGCTTCTCGCGCACCGCAGCGACCAGCCGCATGCGGATGTCGTCGCGCACCGCGAGGAAGCTCTCGAGCGGCTCGCCGTGCGGGTCGTGGAACGGCAGATGGATCGCCGGGATCGGCTTCGGGAAGACCGGGCACGCCTCCTTCGCGTTGTCGCACACGGTCACGACGAGGTCGATGTCCTCGTTCATCACCGCGTCGATGTCCTTCGGATGCAGGCCGTCGGTGGCGAGCCCGGCTGCCTTCAGTGCCGCGATCGCGCCGTCGGCGACCCTGGGCTGCGGGCGGGTACCGGCGGACAGCGCGCGCACCTGGCCGGCGAGGTCGTGGTTCAAGAGCACTTCGGCCATCTGCGAGCGGCAGGAGTTGCCGGTGCACAGCACCAGCACGGTGTAGGGTCGGGTCACGAGGGTTCCTTTTCAGTGGCTTCGGATTCGCACGCCGGCGAGCACACCGGCGAGCAGGGATTGCCGCCGCAGCAGTTTTCGGTGAGAAAACCGAGCAGCGCGTTCATGGTTTCGAA